>CAYUXG010000040.1:0-7089 GCA_964448735.1 uncultured Nitratifractor sp.
CCCGTCATTTCGGAAGCGTTGACGCAGATCCTTCGGCGTGTCCGGGAGCAGGAGGATTTCCTCAAAGCATCCTTCCTTATCGAATTTCATCCCTTCGAGCGCACTTCCTACGCTCTCAAAGCGCAGATCTATGCCATGCTTCTAAGCATTCGGGCCAATCGGCAAGCGATCCTCTCGGGAGATCGGGACCCCGAACGGCTCCATCAACTCCGCGTCGCTTTGCGAAAGATTCGGGCGCTTCTTTCTGAAATGAAAGCTTTTTTCGACCGGCGTTGGCAGCAAACGCATCGAGAGCGTCTGGCCGAGCTCATGAGACTCACCGGCCCCAAACGGGATCTGGATGTCTATCTGATGCAGATCGACTCCTATGAGAGGCTGGTGCAGCAGCGCTACCGAGAAGGGTTGGAAAGACTCCGTGACTTTCTCCAAAAGCAAGAGAGCGAACTGCAAGAACAGCTGGAAAAAGCTCTGCGAAGCGAAGCGATGGAGGAGGAGATCGAGGAACTTCTACGCTTTTGTCTCGATCCCGAAGCGGGAGTTTCGCCGCAGGCATCCCGACCCGTCATTCTCTCGCTCAAGGAGGTGCTCTTCGACCGCTACCGCAGCATCCTCGAAAAAGGAGCCAAGCTCCGCCTCGATTCGGAGCCCGAAGCGTACCATCGACTTCGCATCCGGGTCAAAAAACTCCGCTACACGCTGGAGTTCGCCGCTTCGATCCTGGAGCCGAAAGCCTATGGGAAAATGCTCGAACGTCTCAAGGCAATCCAGACGATTCTGGGAGAGCATCAGGATCTGGAGGTCCAGAGGGCTCACCTGAGGGATCTCTCCCGGCAGATGGCCGAAGAGGGCATCGGTGGGCTGGAAGCGATCCATGCTCTTCGCAAAGAGATGAAAAAGCTCATCAGAAGAAAGAGAAAAGCGTTTCACAAGGAGTTCAAGCATTTTCGAAAGAGTGAGAAACTCTTTCGAAAGATGATTTGCCGCTATTAATCTTCATCCTTTTTGAAATAGAGCACGGAGAGGGCGGGGAGTCGCAGAAGAATGGAGTGTTCCCGACCGTGCTGCTCTACCTCTTCCGATGTCACGGTGAAGCTTTCGTCGGATTCCCACCCCTCGAATGCGCTGCTCTGGGAGTTGAAGATCAGGCGGTAGCGTCCCGCTGCGGGGACGCCGATGCGGTAGCCTTCGCGCACCGTGTCCGCCAGGTGACAGACGACGAGGATCTCATCGGAGGGATCGTCGGCTTTGCGCAGGAAGCTGATGATGTTGCTCTGGTAATCGAGCTCGTCGATCCACTCGAAGCCCTTGGCTTCGCAGTCGTAGCGGTAGAGGGCGGGTTCGCTGCGGTAGAGGCGGTTGAGCTCGGCGACGAGACGCTGCACCCCCCGGTGGCGGGGATTTTCGAGAAGATCCCAGTCCAGGCTCTCTTTGAAATTCCACTCCCTCCACTGGGCGAATTCGCCTCCCATGAAGAGGAGTTTTTTCCCCGGGTGGGCGATCATGTAGGCAAAGAGAGTGCGCAGGTGGGCGAACTTCTGGTTCTCGTCGCCGGGCATTTTGTTGATGAGCGAACCCTTCATGTGGACCACTTCGTCGTGACTGAGGGGAAGGACGTAATTCTCCTGGTACATGTAGACGAAGCTAAAGGTCAGTTGGTGGTGGTGATGCTGGCGATGGACGGGATCGAGTTTGTAATACTCCAGCGTATCGTGCATCCATCCCATATTCCACTTGTAGCCGAATCCCAGGCCGCCGAGATAGACGGGGCGGCTGACCATCGGAAAGGCGGTGGACTCTTCGGCCATCATCATGATCCCCCGGTTTTCCCGATAGACCGATTCGTTGAGCTGGCGCAGGAAGGCGATCGCTTCGAGGTTTTCGTTGCCCCCGAATTTGTTGGGGATCCACTCTCCCTCTTTGCGGGCGTAGTCGAGATAGAGCATGGAGGCGACGGCATCGACCCGGATCCCGTCGATGTGATACTCCTGGAACCAATACATGGCGCTGCTGACCAGAAAGGCCCGCACTTCGTTGCGCCCGTAGTTGAAGATGGCGCTGCCCCATTCGGGGTGGAAACCCTGGCGCATATCCTCGTGCTCGTACAGTGCCGTTCCGTCGAAGCGGATCAACCCGTGCCCGTCGGTGACGAAGTGCGAAGGGACCCAATCCACGATCACGCCGATGCCGTGCAGGTGCATGATCTCGACGAAGGCTTTGAAATCTTCGGGAGTGCCGAAGCGGGAGGTGGGGGCGAAGTAGCCCGTCACCTGATAGCCCCAGGAGCCGTCGAAGGGAAATTCGGTAATCGGCATGATCTCCACATGGGTGTAGTTCATCTGCGTCAGGTACTCCGCAAGCTCCCGTGCCGCCTCCCGATAGTTCAGGGGGCGGTTGGACTCTTCGACCTTGCGGCGCCAGGAACCCAGGTGCACTTCGTAGATATTGACGGGTTTGTCGTGGGCATTGATTTCGTGGCGGCGCTGCATCCACTCTTCGTCGCGCCATTCGTATCCGTCGATGTCGCGGATGATCGTGGCGGTCTTGGGGGCCTTTTCGAAGAAAAATCCCACGGGATCGATCTTTTCGAAGCCTCCTCCGTCATCGGCGGGGATGATGTGGTATTTGTAGGTAAGCCCTTCGCCGATCTTTTCGACGAAGCCTTCCCAGACCCCGCTGCCGTCGATGCGGAGCTTGAGCGGATGCGCACCCGGAGTGTAGGCATTGAAATCCCCCACCACGCTGACGCATCGGGCGTTGGGAGCCCAGACGGCGAAGTAGACGCCTTCCACTCCGTCTCGCTCCATGGGGTGACTTCCGAGGATTTTGTAGAGATGGGTGTGGGTGCCCTCTTTGAAAAGGTAGCTGTCGGTCTCTCCCCAAGGAGAGATGTCGTAACGGACTCGGTTCATGCTTTGCCTTTGCGTTCTCGGATCGCTTCGCGATAGACTTCCAGATACTCCCCGGCGGAGCGCTCCCAGTCGAAGCGCTCTTTCATCGCCCGCTCCTGCATCCGGCGGAAACGATCGGGTTCGTTCCTCCAGGTATCGACCGCCCAGGAGAGGGTATCGGCCAGGGCTTGGGGGGTGGCATCCCAAAATTTGAAGCCGTTTCCGCTGCCGCTGTGGGGGTCGTAGTTGTCGATGGTGTCGTCGAGGCCGCCCACGGCCCGGACCACGGGGAGGGTGCCGTAGCGCAGGGAGTAGATCTGATTGAGCCCGCAGGGTTCGAAAAGCGAGGGCATGAGGAAAAGATCGCTTCCCGCTTCGATCTGGTGGGCCAGTTCGTTGGAGTATCCCACATAGCAGGCGAAACGATCGCCCCGGCGTCCGGCCACGTCGCTGAAGAAGCCTTCCGCCCACTTCTCTCCCGTTCCCAGGAAGACAAACTGCGCCTCCAGATGCAGCAGACGCTCCATCGCCGCGGCGATGAGGCCGATGCCTTTTTGTTCGGCGAAGCGGCCCACGAATCCGATCAAGGGCAGATCCTCCCGTTGGGGCAGGCCGAAACGGCGCTGGAGCTCTCTTTTGCAGACGCTTTTGCCCTCCATGGCCTCCACGTCGTAGTTGGCGGGCAGATAGGGATCCTCCGCGGGCGACCATTCACTGTAGTCCACGCCGTTGAGGATGCCCCGCAGACGATCGGCATGGGCACGGATATGCCCCTCCAGCCCGAAGCCGAACTCCGGCGTCTGGATCTCCCGAGCGTAGGTGGGGCTGACGGTGGTGATCCGGTCGGCATGGGTGATGCCGCCTTTGAGGAAGTTCGCCGCTCCCAGGGACTCCAGCTCGAAGGGGGTGTAGTGCTCCCAGCCGATCTCCAGAATGTCCACGATCCGTTCATGGAAGATGCCTTGATGCTGAAGATTGTGGATCGTCAGGACCGTGGCCGCTTCGGAGAATGCGCTCTCCCGGAGATAGCGGGTGTTGCGCAGAATCGTCTGGGGCGCGGTGTGCCAATCATGGGCATGGAGGATATCGGGGCGGAAGCCGATCATCTTCGCCAGTTCGAAGGCCGCTTTGCTGAGGAAGGCGAAGCGCAGGTCGTTGTCGGGATAGCTGAAGCCGTGTTCATCGGCGTAGAGGCCCGAGCGTCCGAAGTACTCTTCGTAATCGATGAAATAGACGGGGACGTCGCTTCCGGGGAGCTCTCCTCGATAGACGGCGGCCCATCGGGTCTGAAGCGGTCCCATCGGCACGCCGAGAGGATAAGGCAGCTTCTCTAGAGATCCCCGGTCGATGCCGTAGTAGCGGGGCATGACCAGGATCACGTCGTGTCCGAGGGCTTTGAGCGCTTTGGGCAGGGCTCCGGCGACGTCGGCCAGGCCGCCCGTTTTGGCGAAGGGGGCCGCTTCGGAAGCGGTAAAGAGGATGTTGAGGGATCGATCAGCCATGGATGCATTCCTTGATAGTGATGGAAGTCATTCCTATTCTATCTAAGAGAAGCTTTGTTTCCTTCAGCAGGGAGATTGCGATCGAGTGAAGCGAAAAGTCGCAAATATTCCCGTGCACAGCGTTCGATGGAAAAGTCGCACTCCATGTCGAATCTCCGCAGCGCTTCGAGGCGGGCATCGTCTCGGTAGAGCTCGAGTGCCGTTTGCAGCGCCGCGACTACGGCGTCCGGGCCATGCCCGTCGAAGCCGATCCCTTCGCCGCAGACTCCGCTGCCGGGAGGATGGACCGTATCGCGCAGGCCTCCCACGCGGTGGACGATCGGGATCGTGCCGTAGCGCATGGCGATCATCTGATTGAGCCCGCAGGCTTCGAAGGTAGAGGGCATGAGCAGGAAATCGGCAGCGGCATACATCCGATGGGAGAGGGACTCGTCGTACCCGAAGCTCAGATGGACATTGGCCGCACATCGTACCCGTTGGGCAAGATGGCGGTCAAAAGATTCGCTCCCGTCGCCGAGAATCGCCAAGCTCAGGGGAAGGGCGGCGATTTTTTCCATCGCTTCGGCGATCCAGTGGATCCCTTTCTGCTCGACGAATCGACCGATGAAAATGAAAAGAGGGAGATTCTCTCGCTCATTCATACCGATCTCTCGAAGATAGGCTGCTTTGCATTGCATTTTGCCCCGGGGATTGTGCGAATCGTAGAGGGAGGGCAAGGCAGGATCGGAGGAGGGGTCGAAAATTTCGTAGTCGATGCCGTTGAGGATGCCTCGGAGTTTCTTGCGATGGACCCGGAGGAAACCCTCCAGGGCGCATCCAAACTCCGGCGTGAGGATCTCCCGTGCGTAGGAAGGGCTGACGGTGGTGATCGCATCGGCCCAGTAGATTCCGGCCTTCATCCAGTTGACTTGCCCGTAAAACTCCAGCTCTTCCATCCGGAAATGCTCCCTGCCGATGCCGCAACGCTCCAGCGATTCGGCGGGGAAGACTCCCTGATAGGCGAGATTGTGAATCGTATAGACGATGGGAGTGTCGCTTCGGGCCTCTTTGGCCAGCAAAGCGGCGAGGGCGCAGTGCCAATCGTTGAGATGCAGCAAATCGAATGAGCCCTCCCTTAGTAGAGAGACGAGGGCATGAGAAAAGATCGCGAAGCGAAGATCGTTATCGGGATAAGCTCCTCCGGGAGGACCGTAGAGGCGAGGGCGATCACAAAGAATCGGATGGTAGAGAAAGAGCAGATCGAGATTTCGGTAGCGGCAGGCGTAGAGCTTCACATCATAGGATTTGCCTCCGAAGTTCAAGGTCAAAGAGCGGTGCAGAGATCGGATTTGATATTGATCCCTATCAATAAAAGCATAAAGAGGCATCAGTGCCGTCGTTTTATGTCCGAGCTGCTCGTAAGCACGGGGTAGGGCATAGGCCATATCGGCCAATCCGCCGCTTTTGGCGAAGGGGAAAATCTCGGCGGCGGCAAAGAGGATCTTCATGGTCTGCCTTTCTCTTTTCATCGTTATCAACCATTATATAGGGTCGACGGCCATTTTCGGCTGAAATTGATATTTTCAAATAGGATTTTTCATATTTTTAGATATATCTAATCTTTGATCTGATACTATATTACTTAATATTCCCAAAGGCATGGAGCGTCGATGGGAAGGATAGGATGTGAGGAGAGGCGGATGAACAATACATTGGATCGATTGAAAGCCCTCAACAGTAAACTCGAAGAGAAGCTGAGCGAAAAGAAAAAGGCGCTTGTGACGCCGAAGGAGCGTATCGCTTCCGGCGTGAGTACGGTTGCGAGCGAAGAGAAAGAGAGCCCAAAAGTCCCACTTCGCAAGAAGGAGACGAAAAAAGTTTCCGCCACCGCGACACCGGAGAGTACGGAGAATCATTCGATACCGGTGGAGGTCAAACAGGAGCTGCATGAAAGGTTGATTCGATCTCTCGGTATCGATGTCCGGCAAGAGCCGGTGCGCAGCGAAAATCTCGCACGTTTTACGGAACTCTATCTCAAGCTGGATATCCGAAAAAAGGTTCCTGAGATCGAGGATATTTTCATCTACAAGGCGATGAACATCAGCGGAATCGGTCTCAAAGAGGAGGATTTCGGTCAGATTCGTGCCGGAAAATATGTGCAGGTGATCGCCATCACCTACGAGCCGGACAAAAACGGCAAAAAGAAAGCCAAAAATATCTCTCTCGGATATTTCGGAAAGGCAGAGGCTCTAGAAGGAAGTCGTAAGAACGAAGTGATCGAATTCGTTCTTCGCTGGCGCTACGAAAAGGCATTCCAGAATCTGGAACACTACCGTCTCCTTCTGGAAAAGGTGCTTCCGCGCGAGTCGCTTTTCTGATTTCCACCACCACTTATTTCCCTGAGCCCCTTTGATGAAGGATCGACCTGCAAGGGGAGCTCTAAACAAAATTTGATAGAATTCCTCACCCAAATAACCAAGCAAACGAGGTGACCATGAACATCGAACTGACTCCCGAAAACCTGCTGATCCAGCTCGGCTATCCCGCCAACGAGGCAACGCTCGCCCAAATTCGCCGCATCATCGACAACACCCCCGGATTCGAGAAATTCGCCAAGCACATTCTGACGCTCAACGACGAAGTCAAACGTTTCGCGGGGATCGTAGCGCTCTCCAACTCCAAAGATTATCTCAAAGTCAAAACCGACAGTACCCAGCCCG
>CAYUXG010000041.1:0-7032 GCA_964448735.1 uncultured Nitratifractor sp.
AGAAAAAACCATAAGAGTAGAAGCTTTTTCTCTAAAAATAGTCGAAGTTTTTCGATGCCGAAATTTCGAAGTAACAAGGCAAATCCGACCAACCCTGAGAAAGTGCTTGCAAGTGCCAACCCCATGGCACCAAGAGGCTGAAAGAGTATGGCGGCGCCTAGGATGTAGCCTCCCAGAGACCAGGTGGCGATCTTGGCGGCTTGCATCTGCTGGTGGTGGGAGTAGAGCCAGAGGTTGAAGAGCTTGCCCAGCCCGAAGGGGAGCAGGCCGATCATGTACATCTGAAGGACCCGGGCGGTTTCCAGGGTATCGCTTCGGGTGAAGGCTCCCCGTTCAAAAAGTAGCCAAATAATCTCTTTGGCGAAGATGATCCCTCCCGCGGTGGCGAGGGAGAGGAGAAAGAGGAGAATCCAAAATCCCCGTTTCATCTCTTGAAGCGCCTCCTCTTCCTCCCTGTGCTTGATCTTTTTGGCCACGGTGGGGAAGAGGGCGACGCTCAGGGCGATGGCGAAGAGGGCCAGAGGGAGCTGGAAGATTCGGTTGGCGTAGTAGAGGTAGCTGATGGAGCCGCTGACGAGAAAGGAGGCGAGCCACGTGTCGAGAAAGGCCATGACCTGGGCGGTGGAGTTGCCCCAGATGGCGGGGAAGAAGTTGCGGAAGAAACGGGAACTATCCTCGGCGACTTTGCGGCTGTGGGTGCCCAGGGAAGCAAAGCCCCGGCAGAGCATCTTAAGCAGCCGAAAACGCCGCGCCATGATCAGATGGGCTACGACCTGGAGCAAGCCTCCCGCCAGAACGCTCCAGCTCAGGACCCAGACGATCTGCTCTTTGGGAAGCCCCTGGCTGAGCAGTAGTCCTGTGATGATGGCGAGATTGAGAAGCACCGTGGCGAAGGCGGTGGTGGCGAAGTGCTCTTTCCACTGTAACAGAGAGCCTAAGAAGGTGACCAAAAAGATCAGGGGCAGATACCAGAATTGAATCGCCACGAAGCGAGCCGTCAGAAGGATCGTCGATGTGTCGAATCCCGGTGCGATAAGACGGGTGACGGGAGCGGCGAAGAGATCCACCGCCAGGGCGATCGCCGCGATGGCCGCAAGGAAGATGAGGAGAATCCGCGCGGCGAAAATGCTTTTGTAGCGGCTGGCGATGAACGAAGGCAAAAAACTCTGGGCGAAAGCCCCCTCTCCGAAGATCCGGCGAAAGAGATTGGGGAGTTTGAAAGCGACGAAGAAGATGTCGCTGTAGACGTTGGCTCCCAGGATCGATGCCATCATCAGATCCCGGATAAAGCCGAAGATGCGGGAGAAGAGAATTCCCCCGCTGTTGGTAAAGATCGACCGGATTTTCATGGGGGGATTATAGCGTACTCGCTATCCTCCTCCTTTGGACTGTTTTCTGGGGATCAGTAACGATCGTACTTTCCGCTCTCCACGTCGGCTTTGAGCTTTTCCAGCTCTTCGGCCATGATCTGCAGCAGCATTTTGGCCGCTTGGCGGTCGTCGGCTTCGGGGATATCCCAGTCGGTGATCTTCATGTTGGCCTTGAAGAGCAGTTCCAGCTCTTTGGCGATCTCTTTGCGTCGGCTTTCGAGTTCTTTCTGTACGGGATCCATCAGGAGTCTCCTTTTTTTGTGACATTGTAGCCGGGAGAGTTAAATGAAGGGTAACTCTTTTCAAGATTGTGGATATAATCCGGGAAAGAATGGTAAAAAAGAAGGAGAAAAAATGATTCGTAAAACGGTTCCGTTTCTTGTCGTGGCGGCAGTGATTCAATTGCAGGCGGGGGATCCGCTCAAAGTGGTCCGTGAGAAAGGATTCTACAAAACCGGCGCCGCCGCGAAAAACAGCAACTTCGTCGAGTGGCTCGCCAGACCGGTCTTCGGCGAAGGGAGCTCTCCTTCCGCCGCATCGTCCAAAGATGCCAATGCATCGCATGCTACCTCAAAATCCAAAGGGATATTCGGCGGTATCTTCGGGATTAGCCATCGAAAAGTCCCCCCTGCATTGCAGGTGATCCGCGACGAGGGGTACAAAGAGAAAGAGGCTCGTTACCGTGCCGCGCAGAGAGCCAAAAGCAGTTCCCCGCAGAAAAGATAATCGACGAAACCTCTTCTTTTCGAAGAGGCGAACTTTTCTTCTTAGCGATTCAGAAGCTCGTAGGCTTCCAGGATCTGTAGGCCTGCTTCATTGATGCTGGTATGTCCGACGAAACGAGCGTTGCGGGCGACCGTGAGGGCTTTGTCGAAAGTTTCGGGGTCCAGACCCGAAAGCTCGATCGCCTCTTTGATGTTTTTGGGCAGGATGCGGACCTTGCGCTCTTTGACGTAGAGGTTGCCCACTTCATGCAGCGCTTCGAGGACTCGGACGACCAGCGGGTTGAGGGCATTGCCGAAAGATTCGGGCGTTCCCGAGAGTGCTTTTTTGATCAATGCTCCCGCCTCGGTGAGCACCAGGCCGTCGTTGGGAAGTTGTTCGACGAAGCCGCGGGCTTCGAGTTTATTAAGCCCGTAGCGCACCTCTTCTCGCATCGTTTCGTCGAACTCTTGGTAGAGATCTTCGACGAAGCTTCCTACTTCGGGGATCTTGTGCAATAGAATCAATTCAAAGCGGGTGACGTGGGGCTTGCGCTCTACGGTATAGGCCAAGTCCGCATAGAGTTTGCCCGAATGCGTCGCTGCGCCGCCGCCGACGAGATGCTCGGCTTTTGCCGCTTCGACCCATTCGTAGTTGGGGGCTCCGTAGCGGCTTTCCCGGATCGTGATGGCTTTGACCGCCGGGGCGCTGATCTCCCGGAATCCCTTGCTCTGCTGATCTTCATAGACCATCCGGCCTTCGGGGGTCAAATCGTAATAGAGCTTTCCTTTTTCGCTGATACGGGCTTCGACGAGGCTGAAACTCTTCAGTGTGAAGAGAGACTCTTCGATCACGTCCATGAGTTTCTCTTGCCAATGATTCCCTTTTTCATAGAAACCTTTAAAGAGTTCTTCCACGCTCAGAGCTTCGGCAAATTTCTTTTTGAGCTCCTCTTTTTTCTGGTATCCCAGATCTTCATTCAGCCGGCGCCCATAGTGCTCTTTGAGGGCTTTGTACTCTTTGAGAGGCAGATCCAGCAGATAGTGGCGGATCTCGTCGGGGGTCGGAAGGACCTCGGGATTGGAATCGTGCCGTTTCATAACTTCGACGATTCCCTTGAGGATCTCCACGTCCAAGGCTTCGAGATTGAAGGTTCGGGAGGGTAGGTAAGCCTCTTCGCGAAGGATATGCAACACCTCTTCCAAAGCTTCGCCTCCGGGCAGCAACGAGCCCTGGGCATCGACCAGCGCGAGGGACTCGAGCAGTGCCTTTTCGCTTTCGCTCAGTGCATCGAACCCTTCGTCGAGATAGAGAGCCAGCAGATGGAGATAGTTTTCGCTCACCACCGCGTCGTAGGGATAGGCCATATGGGTGATCGCTTGTTTAAGCGCGAGACCCAGCCGATTGAGGGTGAAAATCTCCGTTTCCGGCATGCTGAAGCTCAGCAGGCGCATCGATTCGAGTAGTTCGGCTTCCCGTCCGTCGAAGACCAGAGCATTTTTTTCGGCAGGGCCTTCGGGCATGGAGACGATGAAGTTGGCCAGCGATTGGTCGATCTCCAGCTTGGGATGGGAACGGTGATAGATTTCGTACAACTTGTGGGCATATTCATTGAGCTTGACGCACTCTTTGCAATGCTCGTCACGAACCTTTTGGGCAAAGCCCCGGCTTAGGAGAGCCTCGGCGATCTTCTCTCCCACCTTGTCGTCGTTGACTCTCGAAGCTTCGATCATGGCGATCACTTCGCTGCCGACCCATCGAAATCCCTCTTTCCAATTGGCGGGAATGTCGAGAACTCCTTTTTGAACCATTTCGTCCAGTAGATGGATCAGATTGCGACCCCAATAAGAGAGGCGGTACTCAACTTTGCTACTGCCCATTTCAAGCAGGTTGGCCAAGTCCAGTTCGATATAGGGAAGTCGTTCACTATGGATGGCGATTTGACAATGAGCCCCTTTGTTCTCTTCTCCCAGCACGTTGTAAAGGGCGATGGCATGTTCTTTCTTAATCAGCATCTTCTTTCTCCTTGAGTAGTGTTTTATTTCCGACATTGTAGAATGGCTAAAATCCTATCAATGCGACCGAGGTAGCATTGATGGCGATTGGAGGAAGTTTTGTATATCGAGAAGACTCAAATGAGCGAAAGTGTTGCCCTTTTCGTCCCCTGCTACATCAACGACTTTTACCCCGCCGCGGCGCAGGCGACGCTGGAGATCCTGGAAGATCTAGGGATGCGGGTGCATTATCCCCGCGCGCAGCGCTGCTGCGGCCAGCCCTTCATCAACAACGGGCTCATCGACGAAGCGCGCTCTTTCGCCGAGCATTTCGAAGCGACCTTCGAAGAGTTCGATTACGTGGTGGCCCCATCGAGCAGCTGCGTCTCCACGGTGCGGCACCGCTATGGGGAGCTGATCGGGCAAGAGCGGGCGAGCGAGACGGGGAGACGGGTTTATGAACTTTGCGAATTTCTCCACGACGTGGTGGGTCTCGAACGACTCCGCTTTCCCAAAGCCTGGAGGGGGAGGGTGGGGTTGCACAACAGTTGCCACGCTCTGAGGGAGCTCGATCTGGCGCTTCCGAGCGAACGGGTGCTTCCTCATTTCTCCAAGATCCGAGCGGTGCTCTCCCGTGTCGAGGGTTTGGAGCTCGTCGAAACCCAAAGGGACGAGTGCTGCGGTTTCGGAGGGACCTACAGCGTGACGGAGCCGGAACTCTCCGCCAGGATGGGGCGAGATCGCATCGCCGAGCACCTGGCAAACGGAGTCGATCTCATCACGGGTGTCGATCGCAGCTGCCTCATGCATATGGAGGCCCTGGCACGGCGCGACGGTACGCCGGTACGCTTCGTGCACGTTGCCGAGCTACTCGCGGGCAGGGTGGAGGAGCGGCAATGAGAAGCATCGACCACGGGGCCAACGCCGCGGCTTTTCTCTCCGATGCGAAGCAGGCCGCCTGGCATGACCGGGCCCTCTGGCACGTGCGCCAAAAGCGCGACGCCGCCGCGCGAAGCGTGCCCGAGTGGGAGGATCTGCGACGGGAAGCCCAGCGGATCAAAGAGCATACCTTGGAGCATCTGGCTTATTACCTGGAAAAGTTCGAAGCCGCGGCGAAACGCAACGGGATCGAAGTCTACTGGGCTCGAGATGCCGCCGAGCACAATGGGATCGTCCATCGGCTCCTGAGCGAAATCGGGGCGCAAAAGGTGGTCAAGAGCAAATCGATGCTCACCGAAGAGTGCGGACTCAACCCCTATCTCCAGGAGCGGGGCATCGAGGTGACCGACACCGACCTGGGAGAGCGGATCGTCCAGCTCGCCGGAGAGCGACCCAGTCACATCGTCCTGCCGGCGATCCATCTGAAAAAGGAGCAAGTCGGAGCGATCTTCGCCCGCCATCTGGGCACTCCCGAGGGGTTGGAAGATCCCACGGCGCTGACGCGTGCGGCGAGAGAGCACCTGCGCCGAAAATTTCTCGAAGCCGATGCGGCGATCACGGGGGTCAACTTCGCCCTGGCCGAGGAGGGAGGCATCGTCGTCTGCACCAACGAAGGAAACGCCGACCTGGGCACGGCGCTGCCGCCGCTGCACATCGCCTGCATGGGGATCGAAAAGCTCATCCCCGATGCGAAAAGCCTTGGGATCTTCACCCGATTGCTTGCCCGCAGCGCCACCGGGCAGGCGATCACCGCCTACACGTCGCACTTTTTCAAGCCCGCACCCGGGAAGCGATTGGCCGTAGTCCTGGTGGACAACGGCCGCAGCGATCTGCTTCGCTCCGAAGCGAGCGAAGCGTTGCGCTGCATCCGCTGCGGTGCCTGCATGAACACGTGCCCGGTCTATCGGCGCAGCGGCGGCCACAGCTACGAAAGCGTGATCCCCGGCCCCATCGGGTCGGTCCTCTCGGGTGTCCGCGAGCCCGAGGCAGCCGCCTCGCTGACCTTCGCCTGCACCCTCTGCGCTTCCTGCGACGCCGTCTGCCCCGTGCGCATTCCCCTGCATGAAGATCTCCTCAAAGAGCGGGAGCGCACGGTGCATGCGCCTCAGTACCGAGGGAAGGTACGAGGATTGCGGTTCGCCGCATGGATGCTCCGCCATCCGCGGCTCTACCGTGCAGGGCTGAAGCTCTACGGCTGGAGTTTGAAACATCTACCCCGAAGCTGGATCTACAACCGGGCCAATGCCTGGGGGCGGGATCGGGAGATGCCCGTGCCGGCGGAGCGATCCTTCGCGGAGTGGATGGAAGAGCGAAAGAAATGAGAAAAGAGCAGAGGAGAGTGCGATGAGGGAGGCGAAGAGCTGGATTTTGGATCGGTTGGGCGGGAGGGCTTCGGCGCCGAAGCCCTCTTTTCGTGCAAAGAGAGTGTCCCCTCGAGGGGACAAGGATTCGGGAGCTCTGCGCAGGGAGTTCTCCGAGGCACTCAAAGCGGCAGGGGGTATGATGGTGGAGATGGACTCGGCCGATGTGCAGGAGATTGCGAAGCACTTTTCTGGAAGCGTGGTCGTGGATACCCGGAGGGAGCCCTTGGATCTGCCGAAGCAGTTCGAAAATGTGGATCTGACGATTTTGGAGGGGAGTTTCGGCGTGGCGGAAAACGGCGCCGTCTGGATCGAAGTTCCCGAGTGGATGCCCCGTGAACTGCTCACTCTCTCACATGCTCTGGCCTTGACCTTGCCCGCGGAGGCGATCGTGCCGACGATGGAGGATGCCTACGAGCGGCTCGATCTGCATGCCTCGACCTACGGGCTTTTCATGGCCGGCCCCTCCAAAACCGCCGATATCGAGCAATCCCTGGTCTTGGGCGCTCACGGGGCGATGGAGTTGAAAGTCTTTATCGATCAGTTATGAAAGGAAATACACCCCCGAAGGAGACGGGGTGGGAAGAGCTTTTTAGTTGCTTTTTTTCGTAGCGCTGGAGAAGCTAAGCAGCATCACGCCGTCGAAGAAGAGGCTGATGCCCACCA
>CAYUXG010000042.1:0-6966 GCA_964448735.1 uncultured Nitratifractor sp.
AACCGGTGACCTCCACGCTGCCAGCGTGGCGCTCTCCCAGCTGAGCTAAGGGCCCGGGAAAGAAGTGACGGCATTATAGCCGAGGATCCTTTAAAGAAACTTGAAAACGATCAGAGATTCAAGACGAAATAGGGACGCGCCGCCGCTTTGTTCTCCAGCGGCTCGACCGTGAACTTCTCTTCCCCGACCTCGACTTCGTAAAGCTCTCCCGGAGTACTTTTCCCGTAGCTCAGAGCGATACGGGCGGCCAAGCGGCGATCGGCTTCGCTCGCCCCCCGATAGAGTAGGGAAAAAGGTCCCGTCACTGGAAGACGGATCGGGAGATAGTCGGGGTTTTGCACCCTTTGGAGAGCTTCGTTGTCCTCTTGGTGGCGTCCTACCACCAGCTTGGCCCCCTCGGGCAGGCGAAAGTGCCGGCCGTATTTGAGCAGGTCGATATCCTCCACGCCGAACTCTTCATGGGCGATAAAATCCCGCAGTTTCTGGCTAAAAGCCGGCTCGGTCAGCAGGCATCCGCCGCCTGGGCTTTCGTAATCCTCCCATCCGTACTCGGCCGCAAGGGCCAGCTGCCTCTCCCGGCTTCGCCCGTTGATATCGAGCAGACGCTCCCGATCCACCCAACCCTCAAGCTCCGGCTTCGTCGGCTCCAGGAGTTTCGCACTGAGCGGGCGCAGGATGAGCCCCTCTTCGTCCCCGGCGAGTTTGCGCACCTGTTTCAAAGCGTCGGGACGCTGGCTCATGGGGCGCTGCCCCACCACCTCTCCGGTGACCAGAAAAGAGGCCCCCTCTTCGGGCATCAACGCCCGGGCGATTTTGAACATGTAGCCGTGGCAATCGATGCAGGGGTTGAAGTTTTTACCGTAGCCGTACACCGGATCGAAGAGAATTTCGCGGATATATTCCTCCCGCACGTCGGCAACGCGAAACTCCGCTCCCGCCATCTCCGCACGTCGGCGCAGCTGCTCGCTGAGATCTTTTGTCCCGCCGAATCCCGTGTGCACATGCAGGGCCGTCACGTCGATCCCCTGTTCGGTCATGAGCCGGATCGCCAGCATACTGTCCAATCCGCCGCTAAAGAGTGAGATCGCTCGCATAGGGTACCAATTCTCCTTTTTTCAGTCGGGGAAGTATATCGGTTTTGATTTTGCGGATCAAATAGCTCTTCTTCTTGTACGGAATCGCCTCGTTTTGGGTCAATTCACGGAGTTTGAGCCGGTAGAAGCGCTCCAACTGCATGCGAAGCATCTGCCGGAAAGACTCCTCCCCGAGCACTTGCACCCGCTCGTCGATGCCGAGCCCCTGGAGCAGGGGGTGTTCCCTCTCGCCTGAGAGCAGCGCTTCGAAGGCTTCCCTGTACTCGCCGGCCATCTCGGGCGAGAGGATATCGAGCACCTCGTCGATCAGCCGCTCCTGATGTAGCAGGGTTTTGAGGATCGCTTGCCAGGCCGGATCTTCCCGGCGCTGCTGAAAATGCTCCTTCACCGATGCCTGTGCGGCCTGTCCGAAAAGCGCGGCGGAGACCTGGAGCAAATTGGCGGCCAGAGGCAGCACGCTCTCCCGTACGATAGGCGAGAGCGATGCGAGAAAGCTCTTCATCTCGGAAAAAGCCTTCTCCTTTTCTCTGGGATGTGCCAAATCGTGTGATGCGGCGATCTTCTCCAGCACAAAAGGAATCAGCGCCGTTCCGCCCCGAAGCAGCTCCGTCAAACGCTCGATCTCTTGGCTTTGCACCATATCCGCCGGATCCTTTCCCTCGGGGAAGAGCACCACCCTGCCTTCGAATCCGTGGGCCGAGAGCAAGCGTGCCGCCTTGAGCGCGGCCGCCACTCCCGCGGCATCCCCGTCGTAGGCCAGTACCACGGAGGGTTCGCCCTTTTTGAGCAGAGGCAGATGATCCGCCGTCAGTGCCGTCCCCAGCGTCGCCACCGCCGTCGAAAATCCCGCCTGGTGGAGCATGATCACGTCCAGGTAGCCTTCGCAGACCAGGATCTCCCGGCGGCGGTAGATCGCCTCTTTGGCCCGGTGATACCCGTAAAGGAGACGGGATTTGTTGAAGAGACGGGTTTGAGGGGAGTTGATGTATTTGGCGGGATGATCCCCCATCGTCCGGCCGCCGAACCCCACCAACGCCCCCGCGGGAGAGTAGATGGGAAAGGTAATCCGACGGTTGAGACGGGCGTAGAACTCCCCCCGCTCTCCCTGCGCGACGATCCCCGCCTCTTCGGCCTTGGGCAGGGGAATGTGTCTGGAGCGCAAAAAAGCGAGCACCTCCCGGCCCTCCGGGACATACCCGATGCCGAAGGCTTCGATGGAGGCTTGGGTGATACCCCGGGCATGGAGGTATTCCAACGCTTGGGGAGCCCGGTCCAGGTTGCTCAGGTACCACTGCTGCATCAGTTCCAGAACCCGTTTGGCTTCGCTGTAGTCGCCGCTTCCCTTGGTATAGCGCAGGGAGAAGTTGTACATCGCCGCGAGTTTCTCGATCGCTTCGGGATAGCTCAGCTTCTCCGTCTCCATGACGAATTTGATCGCGTCTCCCCCCGCTCCGCAACCGAAACAGTGGTAAATCTGCTTGGAGGGGCTGACCACGAAGCTGGGCGTCTTCTCCCCGTGAAAGGGGCAATTGGCTTTGAAATTCGCTCCCGCTTTTTTGAGCTCGAGGTAGTTTCCGATCACGTCGACGATGTCGATGGACTGTTTGAGCGATTCGATGGAGGCAGGATCAATCATAGGAGGATTATACCCTCATTTGACAAGAGAGATTCGGATATAATATTTTCCAATCCAGTGACCCCCTTTTGCAGGCGTCGCATGAAGGAAAAACGGCGGTGAACGGCTTTCTCCCCTCTTATCACGATCCGATCTTCAGCATCATCATCATGATCCTCATCGCCGTGGCGGTGGCCCTGGTAATGCACGGATGGAACCTCTACCGCAGAGAGAAGCTCACCCGCAACCTCTACGGTTTTCTGGAGAAGTTCGACAGCACCGAGTGCAGCCTGGAGACGGAAAACGTCCCTTTCGAAGAGGGCATGGCCAAACCCCTGCTGATGCTGGCCAAAGCCTTCGAGCAGAGCGGCCACTACGACAAGACCATCAGCATCTGCCTCTACCTGATCCGCCACACCCGCGACGACGAACTGCTGATCTACCTGGGAAGCGTCTATCTGCGAGCGGGATTTCTCCAGCGCGCCGAGGAGGTATTCCTGGAGATTATCGCCCGCCATCCCCGGCGCAAAGACGTCCTCAATCAACTGGAACTCCTCTACGAATCGATGCAGGAGTACGACAAGGCCCGCGAAGCCCTCGACGCCCTGCGCGCCCAAGGGGAAGAGACTGCCTTGAGAGAAGCCTATCTGGAGTTTCTCGAGCTTCATGCCGACATGGAGAAAAGCCCCGCGGAAAAAGCGCAAATCCTGACCGAAAAGTTGGAAGCGGGCACGCCGCTCTATCGGCCTTTGATCAAAGAGCTCTTCGCACTCGATACTCGCAAAGCTTGGGAAGCGATCAGCCAAGAGCGGATTCCCCGACTGCTCGATCTGCTCTGGTTCCTCCCCCACGCTCAACTCCAATTGGATATAATCTCAAAAAATCCGACGCTTCAGGCCCTCTACTACGCCCGGGGAGACCTGGAGGAGGCTCCGGAGAAACCCAGCGGGATCTTCGCACTGGAGATGATGACGGCAGCGCGAAAGGGCGGATACAAAGAGGGGGACTTGAGCTTCTCCTACCTCTGTACCCGCTGCAAAAGAAGCTATCCCGTCTCCTTCGTCCGCTGCCCCGGCTGCATGAGCCTCGACACCCTGGAGATAAAGGAACGCCTTGTCCAAAAACGCCCCATGCGAGGTGACACTCTATTCTGACGGATCGAGCCTGGGCAATCCCGGCCCCGGAGGCTACGGCGGCATTCTGGACTACCGGGGGCACCGCAAGGAGTATGCCGGAGGCGAACCCCATACCACCAACAACCGCATGGAGCTGCGCGCGGTCATCGAGGGGCTCAAACTCCTCAAAAAGCCCTGCCGCGTCCGGGTCGTCACCGACAGCAGCTACGTCGCCAAAGCGATCAACGAGTGGCTCCCGGGCTGGGTGAAGCGCGATTTCAAAAAGGTCAAAAACCCCGATCTCTGGAGAGAGTATCTCCAGGTCGCCGCGCCCCACCAGATCCGGGCCGAGTGGGTCCGGGGGCACAACGGCCACCCCGAAAACGAACGCTGCGACGAGTTGGCCCGCAGCGAAGCCGAACACCAAAAGGAGTCGATTCAATGACGCAGGATTACCGCGAGCTAGAAAAGCGCATAGGATACACCTTCCGCGACAAGCAGCTGATTATCGAAGCCCTCACCCACAAAAGCTACAAAAAGCCTTACAACAACGAACGGCTGGAGTTCCTCGGAGATGCAGTACTCGATCTGATCGTGGGAGAGTTTCTCTTCCACAAATTCCCCAAGAGCGACGAAGGGATCCTCTCCAAGATCCGCGCTTCCCTGGTCAACGAAAGCGGCTTTGCGACCCTGGCGCGCACCATCGACCTGGGCCGTTACATCTACCTCTCCCCCGCCGAAGAGAACAACCGGGGACGGGAAAAGCCCTCCCTCCTCTCCAACGCCTTCGAAGCCCTCATCGGAGCCGTCTATCTCGAAGCGGGCCTCGAGGAGAGCCGCCGCATCGCCGTGGAACTCATCAACGAAACCTACCCCCGCATCGACCTGGATACGCTCTGCAAAGATTACAAAACCGCCCTGCAGGAGCTGACGCAGGCGACCCACGGCGTCACTCCCGACTACCGGCTGCTCGGCAGCAGCGGCCCGGACCATCGCAAAGAGTTCGAAGTGGCGGTGGTCCTGGACGAGAAGATCATCGCCACCGCTCGGGGACGCAGCAAAAAAAGCGCCCAGCAAAAGGCCGCCGAAATCGCCCTGCAAAAACTTCGTAAGGAGCACAGATGAACAGCTTCGGAAGGCGCCTGATTCTAAGTACTTTCGGTGAATCCCACGGACCCGCCATCGGCTGCATCCTCGACGGCCTGCCCGCCGGACTGCCGATCGACGAAGCCTTCATCCAGAGCGAACTCGACCGCCGCCGCCCCGGCCAAAGCGCCCTGACCACCGGCCGCAAAGAGCCCGACCGGGTGGAGATCCTCTCGGGGGTTTTCGAAGGCGTCAGCACCGGCACCCCCATCGCCCTGCTCATCGGCAACACCAACCAAAAGAGCCGGGATTACGACAACATCAAAAAGATTTTCCGCCCCGGCCACGCCGATTTTACCTATTGGCAAAAATACGGCATCCGGGATTATCGCGGCGGCGGACGCAGCTCGGCGCGGGAGACCGCCGCACGCGTCGCCGCCGGTGCGGTGGCCAAACTGATGCTTGCCGAACTGGGAGTGACCGTAGAAGCAGGAATCCTGGAGATCGACGGCATCCGGGCGCATCGCTTCGACTTCGAGCATGCCCGCCATAGCCCCCTCAACGCCCTCGACCCCGACGCCGAAGCGGCCCAGCAAGAAGCAGTCCTTCGGGCCAAAGAGGCCCACGACTCCGTAGGAGGCACGGTGCTAACCCGGGCCCGGGGGGTGCCCGCGGGCTGGGGCGAACCCCTCTACGACAAGCTCGACGCCCGCCTGGCCGAAGCGATGATGGGGATCAACGCCGCCAAAGCGGTGGAGATCGGCAGCGGCTGCCAAAGCGCGCGCCTCAAAGGGAGCGAAAACAACGACCCCATCACGCCCGAAGGCTTTTTGAGCAACCATAGCGGCGGTATCCTGGGGGGCATCAGCGACGGAGACGAGATTTTGGTGACGACCTGGTTCAAACCGACCCCCTCCATCTTCAAAGAGCAACAGAGCATCGACACCGAGGGCAATCCGATCCGCTACTCCCTCAAGGGCCGTCACGACCCCTGCGTCGCCATCCGGGGCACCATCGTTTGCGAAGCGATGGCCGCACTGGTCCTGGCCGACATGGCCCTGCTCAACCTCGGTCGGCGCATGGAGCATCTCAAGGCGATCTACTCCCAAGGATGAAGAGACTGCGCCTTCTCTTGCTGGGGCTCTGCCTGCTGCCCTCCTTCGGCACGTCGGCCAAAACGATCGACTACGCCGCACTCCCCCAAGCCCGGGCATTTGTCGCGCATATGCACCGAAAATACGGCTTCGACTCCCGCCGGCTTTTTTCTCTGCTTCACCGGGCACGTCATCAGGGCGCGACCCTCGCCCGCTATCAGGGGCACGTCAAGGTCGGAGCCACCGATTACAGCTGGAGCCGCTACAAACACAAGATTCTTATCCCCCAAAGCGTGGAGCTGGGCCGGCGTTTCATGCGGCGCTATCGCCGATGGCTCGATCTGGCTTCCCGGCGCTACCGGGTCCGCCCGGAGATCCTCGCCGCATTCATCCGCGTCGAGAGCAAATTCGGCCTCTACGGCCATGAATATCCCGTCTGGGATTCGCTCGTGACTCTGGCTTTCAACCCCAACCGAAAAGAGAAATTTTTTCGCGGCGAACTCGAAAGCCTTCTGCTCCTTGCACGAAAAAACCGCCTCGATCTCCTCAAACTCCGGGGCTCCTTCGCCGGCGCGATGGGATGCGTGCAGCAGGTGCCCTCCATCCAACTGCGCTACGGCGTGGATCTCGACGGCGACGGCCGCAAAGACCCCGACGATATGGCCGATTGCATCGGCTCCATCGCCTCCTTTCTCCACCGTCACGGATGGAACGACCGCCTTCCCGTGCTTGTAAAAGCCGAACACAGGGGCTTGGATTTTCTCAAACTCCGCAGCGGCACCCACAGCCTCTACCCCCTCGTGACCCTGCGCCGCTACGGCATCACTCCCGCCGGCCGATTCCCGACGGAGAAAGCCTACTTCATCCGCATGCGCGACGGCAAGAGCTACGACCTCTACCTCGGTGATGCCGATTACCGCATCATCACCCGCTACAACGCCTCCAAACGCTACGCCGTCACC
>CAYUXG010000043.1:0-6855 GCA_964448735.1 uncultured Nitratifractor sp.
GCCTCCACTTCGGGCCATCCCCGGGTCTTGAGACCGCAGTCGGGGTTGATCCAGAGCTGCCTCGGGGGCAGGACCTCCAGCAGCGCCTCGATCTGGGCACGAATCTCCTCCACCGACGGAATGCGCGGAGAGTGGATGTCGTAGACCCCCGGGCCGATCTCCATCTCGTAGCCCCGCTCCTTGAAGATCCTCAGCAGCGTGTTGCCGCTGCGGGCGGTTTCGATGCTGATGACGTCGGCGTCCATCGCTTCGATGGTGTCGATGATGTCGGCAAACTCGCTGTAGCACATATGGGTATGAATCTGCGTAGGGCTCTCGGCCACGTTGGTCGCGATCCAGAAGCTCTCCAGGGCGAAGCGCTCGTACTCCCCTCGTTTGGCCCCACGCAGCGGGTAGCCCTCTTTGAAGGCCGCCTCGTCGACCTGGATCATCCCGATGCCCGCCTTTTGCAAATCGTCCACCTCGTCCCGAATCGCCAGGGCGATCTGGGTACAGGTTTCACTGCGGGGTTGATCGTCGCGGACGAAGGACCAGTTGAGGATCGTCACGGGACCGGTGAGCATCCCCTTCATGGGCCGCTCGGTCAGACTCTGGGCGAAGCTGCTCCAGCGCACCGTCATCGGTTCGGGACGGCTGACGTCGCCGTAGATCAGAGGCGGCTTGACGCAGCGGCTGCCGTAGCTCTGCACCCAGCCGTTTTCGCTGAAGGCTACGCCGGAGAGTTGCTCGCCGAAATACTCCACCATGTCGTTGCGCTCGAACTCCCCGTGCACCAGCACCTCCAGTCCGATGCGCTCTTGGAACTCCACGCAGGAGCGGATCTGCTCTTCGATGTAGCGCTCGTACTCTTCCCGGCCGATCGCTCCTTGCTTGTACTCCCGGCGTACGCGGCGCAGCTCGGGGGTCTGGGGGAAGCTTCCGATGGTCGTCGTCGCAAGTGGCTTGTAGCCGAAGCGTTCATGCTGCACGGCGATACGCTCGGCAAAGGGGGTTTGACGCTTGCGTTTGAGCGCTTCGGCCTCTTTCAGACGCTCCTGCACCGCCGCATCGGTGACGCGGGTGTTGCCCCGCCGCTCCGTTAGCGCCTCTCGCGAGCGTTGCAGAGCCTCTTGCTGCGAAGCGCTCGGCTCGTCGCCGCGAAAGAGTGTATCCAGAAGATTCAGCTCTTCCAGCCGCTCCACGGCGAAAGCCAGATAGCTTTTGACTTCGGCAGAGAGCTTCGTTTCGTACTTGAGCGTAAAGGGAATATGCAGCAAAGAGCAGCTGGGAGCGAGCACGATCCGCTCGGCCGGAAGCACGGCGGCGATGCGATCGAGCAGATCTTTGCGCCGATCCAGGTCGCTGCGCCAAATGTTGCGCCCGTCGAGCACTCCGGCGACGAGCCGTTTGTCGCCGTCGCGCAGAGCTTCGAGCGCTTCGAAGTTGCGCCCCTCGTCGTAGAGAAAGTCCAGACCGACCCCCTCGATCGGGGTCTTCGCCAGGATTTTCGCCGCTTCGACGGCATGATCGAAATAGGTGATCACATAGAGTTTGAGCCGCTCGTCCACGCCGGCGAGGCGATTGTAGACTTCACGGATCAGCAGCGTCAGTTCGACGACCTTGTCGGTGACGAAGATCGGCTCATCCAACTGCACCGTCAGCTCCGTATCCAGAGCGGCAAGACGCTCAAACAGCGCTTCGTAACGAGGCAGGATCTCATCGAGCAGCGTGATCGCTTCGAGGTTCGAATCGACCCGCCGGGCGTTGGCCAGGAAGGTCAGAGGACCGACGAGATTGATCCTGGGATGCTCCACCCCCGCCTCTTTGGCTTCGGCATAGCGCGCTTCGATTCCGCTTGCGTCGATCTCCCCTTCCATCCCCGTGCCTAGCTCCGGGACGATGTAGTGGTAGTTGGTATTGAACCATTTGGTCATCTCCATCGCCGTATGTGTCTCGTCTCCTCGGGCCATGGCGAAATAGCGTTTGACGGGATCGGCGATATCCCGGAACCGCTCGGGTTCGAGTCCCAGCGTGACGATCATATCCAGCGTCTGGTCGTAGAAGCTAAAATCGTTGCAAGCGATCGAGTCGATCCCCGCATCGCGCTGATAAGCCCAGTGGCGCAAGCGCAGTTGCCGACCCGTCTCTTCAAGCTCCTCGAGAGCGATCTCTTTTTTCCAATACTTCTCCAGAGCGAATTTCAGTTCGCGCTTCTCCCCGATGCGGGGAAATCCGATGTTGTAGGTAGTCATGACGTTCATTCCTTTTCTTTCATACAGCGACCTCCCTTTCCGAGAATCGGGAAAGGAAAATCCATGAATCACGGCCGAAAAACGGCCGCAAAAAGCCTTCGAGTCGATAGCCGATATCTATTTATGAAAGGAGGAAAGTCGGAGGAGAGGTGCCCGTTTTGGTCTTGACGTAACGTCTCGGGGGACGGACGATAAATTTGTAGAGATAAGAGAGTCGTTTGAACTTGCGTCGGAAAAAGCAGTTGCAGTGGCAAGGTTTGCGCGAAAAGCGCGCCGCGACGGAGGCGTAGAGCTCGACGCCCGGCAAGAGTTCTCCCCCGCCGGGATCTTCCTCTTCTTCTTGAGCTTCCCGCCGGCCCTCGCGCACGATTCGCCGGGTTGAGGTCTGTACTGCATGGGTCTTGCGCTCTCCGGCAAGTGCGGCGATGGCGGTGAGGCGGAAGTAGCGCCCTTTGAATCCGACGGGAGTTTTCATGAGGCCATTATACCCGATCTCACCCTTACTTTCGGATCCCCTGCACCCAGGCGATCATCGCGTCGTGCGCAGCGGGATTGGGAGCGTCCATGAAACTGACGGTAAACTTCTCCGCCTCTTCGACCACGGCGATGCTCCGGGGGCGCACGGCGGCCATCTGAGGGATAGGCAGTTCCTTGCCGAAACAGAAGACGATCAGCTTCACGTCCACGATCTTCTCGTCCATCTTGTGCTCGGGGAGATTCTTGGTATGGGTGTAGTGGTCGAAGGTCGCGATATAGGTCGCCACGGGATGGGCTTCGATCTTCTCCTTGAGATAGGCGATCACTTCGTCGGTCGTGGAGAAACGGGCCTCTTCCTTGCCGATTTCGGCCGCTTGGATGGGATAGGTGTCTTTGATGGTCATGCTTTTCATGTTTGGATCCTTTTATTATTTGGTTGAATGAGAAACAGAACTTTAGCGAATCTTTCTTATCGAAATCTAACGCCCTTCAAACCCGTGATCAAACGGTAACCTCTCCGTTACCATTCGGTAATGCAAGATGCTTAGAATGCCGAGTATTTCACATCAAGGAGAAGTCCATGAATCCGATCCGCATCCCCCTGAGCATCGCCGCCGTAGCGATGCTCGGCCTCGCCGCTCAGGCCGCCGACGTCGATCTCTTCGCCGGCAAAGCGACCTCCATCGCTTACCCCGTCACCGACGCCCAGAAGCGATCGATCCCCGTCGCCAAGGAGATCACTCACCCCGTCTTGCACCAAAACTCCCCTCTGAGCTACAAAACGATCCTCCGAACGGGAGCCAAACTCGGCGACGAAACTTTCGGTCTGCTCAAAGATCAAAACGACCGTCCCCTCATGATGCAAGACGGCAGCGCCTACATCTGCAACGGCCAATTCGGCGGAAGCGGACCGGATCACACCGAGTTTCTCGACACCGGAGACGGGCTCTATATGATCACCCAATTCGAGTGCCGTATCGGAGCCATCTATATGGCCAAACTCAAGCAAGATCCCAAAACCGGAGAGCTTAGCGCCCAAGATCTTCGCTTCATCAGTCAAAAAGATTATCACGGAGGCTGGGTCCACTGTGCGGGGATGAAGACCCCGTGGAACAGTTTCCTCGGAAGCGAAGAGTACGAGCCCGACGCCAAAAAGCTCGATCCCGCCACCGGCAAGATCGACAAATATTACAATACGATCGCTCCCTACTTCGGAGGCGACCTCAAAAAAGCCAACCCCTACTACTACGGATGGATCACCGAAATTCGCCTCGACAAAGCGGGCACTCCCCACTATACCAAGCACTATAGCATGGGGCGTTTTGCCCATGAATTGGCCTACGTCCTGCCCGATCAAAAGACCGCCTATCTCTCCGACGACGGAAGCAACTGCGCACTCTTCATGTACGTCGCCGACAAAGCGGGAGATCTGAGCGCCGGAACGCTCTATGCCGCCAAATGGAAGCAGACCGACGACCGCGGCGCCGGAGCCGCCGATCTGGGATGGGTCCGCCTCGGACACGCGACCGACGCGCAACTGCGCAAAATCGTCGACTCTCGTCCTAGCTTCGACGAGATCTTCGAAAGCGCCAAGATGAACGACGACGGCAGCTGCCCCGCGAACTTCCGCGGAGTCAATACCGACCACGGCGCCGAATGTCTGCGCCTCAAACCCGGCAAAGAGAAGGAAGCGGCATTCCTCGAATCCCGACGCTACGCGGCCTATCTGGGAGCTACGACGGAGTTCCGCAAGATGGAAGGCATCACCTACGACCCCGACACGCGCCGCGTCTATCTGGCGATGAGCCAGGTAGCCAAAGGGATGGAAGACCACAAAAAATACGGCAAGCCCAACGACAAATACGATCGGGGCGGCCCCAACGATATCCGAGTGGCTTACAACAAATGCGGTGCCGTCTATGCGATGGATCTGGGCAACGGAGAGAGCGAAGAGATCGACAGCGGCTACGTCGCCAAACATATCCACGGCATCATCTCCGGCATCCCCAAAAAGTACGAGGCATCGAGCCCCTACGCCGACAACAGTTGCGATATCAACTCGATCGCCAACCCCGACAACATCAGCTACCTGCCCGGCTCCAACCTCCTCCTCATCGGCGAAGATACCGATTATCATCAAAACGACCTGATCTGGGCCTTCGACACCAAGAAAAACAAACTCGTCGACCGGGTCGCCTCCACCCCCTACGGATCGGAGACCACTTCCCTCATGTGGCAACCCGATATCCGAGGATTCCGCTACATCAACTTCGTCACGCAACACCCCTACGGAGAGTCCGATCAAGACAAGCTCAAAAACCCCTCCGATGTCCAATCCTACGTCGGCTATATGAAGGTCGGCTCCGACGCGCAATAAACGCGCATCGACGAAGCCTCGGCTTCGTTGCGGGAGTCCGTCGGTGGATTCCGGCCCGAGCCCGGCGAAGGACGCCGGATTCCCTCAACGAAATCAAGGATTTGACGTGAAAAAGACCCTTCTCCTACCTCTCGCCTTCGCAAGCGGCATTTTTGCGCTCGATCTAAGCGCCACCGGCGGCTACGATATCCGCTCTTCGCATCTCGTCCACCCCAGTGCCTATATTCCCGCCATGTGCTACACCAAAACCGTCGACCGAAAGGGCCGCAAACACAACCCCTGTTTCGCTTGCCATATCGAGCCCAAAGCTCCGAACTACGCCTTTGGAGACGAAGCGCTTCAAGCCGCTTACGATTTTCCCGATCCGGCTCTGAAAAACCCCTACTCCAATCTCTTCCGGGACTTCCGGCCTCTCATCGCCAAAATCGACGACGCCACGATCAAACGCTACGTTTCGGAATCGAACTACTTCGACTCCGAGGGGCGCATCGTCTTGCGCAAAAAACTTTTGCATCTTCCCGCCCAATGGGACGAAAACGGCGACGGGAAATGGAGCGGCTACCTCCCCGATTGTTACTATCATTTCGACGATCACGGCATCGATCACGCTCCCGACGGCCGCGCCACCCGCTGGGCCGCCTTCGCCTATACGCCCTTTTTGGGTACCTTCTGGCCCACCAACGGCTCGACCGACGACGTACTGATCCGCCTCCCGGCCTCTTTCGCCAGAGCCCGCAGAGGAGGCGACTACAACGAGACGATCTATCGCCTCAACCTCGCCGTCGTCGAATCGCTCATCAAACGCAAAGACATCGCCATCGACCCCGTGGACGAGAGGAGTCTCGGAGTCGACCTCGACCGAGACGGTCGTTTGGACGTCGCCCGTAAAGTCACCTTCGACTGGGCTCCCCTGCAAGGGCGTATGATGAGCTACGTCGGCGAAGCCAAGGAACTGCTTACACGGGGCAAAGTCCACCTCGCGGCGGGACTTTATCCCGAAGGGACGGAGTTTCTTCATTCGGTGCGCTATCTAGGCTTCGACAAGAATGATTCCGTCATCCTCGCTCCGCGGATGAAAGAGCTTCGCTACGCCAAAAAGGTGCTCTGGGCGAGCTACGCCGATTTGCACAACAAAGGCTTGGCCGATTTCCGAGAAGGAGATCTCGATCCGGAGAGCCTGGAACACTTCTCCGGATCCATGGAACGGGGATTGGGCAACCATATGGGCTGGGTCTATCAGGGATTCATCGAAGACCGAAACGGCGATCTGCGCCCTCAAAGCCGCGAAGAGACCCTCAACTGCATGGGATGCCACAGCGGCATCGGTGCGACGACCGACGGAACCTTCGCTTTCCCCCGCAAGCTCGATGCCGCCTCATCCTGGAGGAGAGGCTGGTACCACGCGACCCAAAAGGATCTGCACGGCATCCCCGAACCCCGCCTCTGCGACGGAAGCTACGAATACACCCGCTATCTCCGATTCAACCGCAGCGGCAACGAATTTCGCAACAACGACGAAGTCACACGACGTTTTTTCACCCCTTCTGGCGAACTGAATGCTACGATGATCCGACGCCTTCACCGAGACGTGACCCTCTTGCTGCTCCCCTCGACGCGCAGAGCGCTGCGCCTGGACAAGGCCTACAAAGCCCTGGTCGAAACCCAGAGTTTTATCCAAGGCCGCGCCGCCCACGGCGCTTCGCTGGATAATGTCGTCTGGCGGGAGGTCAACGCGTCGCAGCCGACGCATCTAAAGATCGTACATGCCCC
>CAYUXG010000044.1:0-2735 GCA_964448735.1 uncultured Nitratifractor sp.
GCCGCGGCATTCGCTCCCGAATACGAGATCCTGATCTTCGGCGGTCCGGGCGAAACCGACATCGCCTCCGACATCGAAAAAGATCTGAAAAAACGGGGAATCCATCACCTGAGAAACCTTGCTGGGAAAACGACGATTCCCGAACTCTGTTCCGCCATCGGGGGGCTCGACCTTTTCCTGACCAACGACAGCGGCCCCATGCACATCGCCGCTGCCTATCAGATTCCCACGGTCGCGATCTTCGGCCCTACGAAATGGCGGGAAACTTCCCAATGGAAAAATCCAAGAGGAATCCTCATCCGCCGTGAGATGGAGTGCTCTCCCTGTATGAAACGCAGCTGTCCCCTCAAACACCATGCCTGCATGAAAGAGATCAGCGCAGCAGAGGTGATCGAAGCCGTGCAAAAGCTACGATCGCACAAAAGCAAAGATCCCCAAAATCCCGCCTAACGAGCGAAATCCACGACTCTCGTCTCTCGAATCACCGTAACCTTGATCTCGCCGGGATACTGGATCTTCTCTTCGATCTCTTTGGCCAGGGTATGACTCAAAAGTGCCGCGCGGTTGTCGTCCACTTTGCCGGCATCGACAAAAACCCGCAATTCCCGGCCTGCGTTGATAGCGTAAGCCTGGGAGACCCCTTCGTGGCTCTTGGCGAGCTTTTCGATCTCTCCGACTCTGCGGGTGAAGCTTTCGAGAACCTCTCGACGGGCTCCCGGACGCGCGGCACTGAGGGCATCCGCGGCGCAAACCGCCGCACTCTCCACACTGTCGGGCTCGACATGTCCGTGGTGCGCGTAAATCGCATTGATGACGGTGGGGTGTTCGTCGTATTTGCGGCAGAGCTCTGCTCCCAGCTCCACATGGTTGCCGCCGAAATCCTGCGTCAGCGCCTTGCCGATATCATGCAGCAGGCCCGCCCGCAGAGCGAGCTTCTCGTCGCCGTCCATCTCCGCCGCCATTACCCGGGCCAGGCGGGCCACCTCCAGGGAATGGGCCAATGCATTCTGGCCGTAGCTGGCTCGATACTTGAGCCGGCCGATGAGTTTGACGAGCTCTTCGTGCATCGGGAAAAGACCCAGATCGATGAGGACATTCTCCCCCTCTTCGTAAATCTTCTCTTCAAACTCCTGCTGCACCTTTTCGTGCACCTCCTCGATCCGGCCGGGGTGAATCCGACCGTCTTCGACCAGCAGTTCGATCACCCGCGTAGCAATCGCCCGGCGGTAGAGGTTGAAGCTGCTCACCACGATCACGCCGGGAGTCTCGTCGATGATGATATCGACCCCCAGAAGCTGCTCGAGGGTTTTGATATTGCGCCCCTCTTTGCCGATGATCCTCCCTTTGTGATCGTCGGTCGGGAGGGTGATCGTATTGATGAGACGCTCTCCGGCAAACTCCCCCGCATATCGCGTCGTCGCCTGAGCCAGGATGTAGTTGGCTTTGCGCCGGGCTTCATCCCGGGCAATCTTCATCTCCTTGCGCACCAATGCCGCTTTGTCACTCTCGAGCTGCTCCTCCACGCGCTGAAGCAGAAATTCCCGAGCCTCCTCTCGCGTCATGGAAGCCAACGCTTCGATTCGTGCGAGATTCTCCTCCACCTGACGGCGCTTTCGCTCCTCCAGGATCTCGAGATCTCGTCGTTTCTCCTCCAGGCGATTCTCTATCTGGCGGAGCTTCTGCCGTTCTCGCTCCATTTCCCGCTCTTGGGCGATCAAATTTCGATGACGCTGCTGCGTCTCTTCCTGTAGCTCTGCGAAGCGGCGTTCCTGTTCCAGTTCCCGCTCTTTGCGCTCGATCTGAGCGCGTTGAAGCAACTTCTCCGCTTCCTGTTCGATGGCTCGAGCCCGGGCCTTCGCTTCGAGCTCCAGATAGTCGAAGCGCTTTCCCATTACCAAACGGGCGACAAGATAACCCGCCGCTCCTCCAAGCGCCAGCAGTGCCGGCACCGCAATCATCCATTGCAACATCTCTGTCCTTTAAGGACAGTACAAAAGTCAAAAGTATGCTAGGGTGTCTTCCCGTAGCTCTCTACGTTTTCGCTCCATTATTCGGAAAATTTCTCATTCGTTTGCGTGGAATCGGGGTCGATGATCGTCGTCCCCTTTCCCGTAATCAGCATCTCTCCACGCAGATCCCAGGTATCGGTCAGCACTTCGGGGGACCAGCAAAGATGTCGTTGGACCAATAGCGTCTTCTTGATATATTTGCCCTCTCGGGCGAAAAAACGGTCGTACATCCCTTTGCCGAATCCGATACGCCGTCCGGTACGATCGACACCGACCACCGGGACTATCGCTACATCGATACTTTTTCTTCTGTACTGTTTTGAAATTTTTGGTTCATAGATGCCAAAGCGTCTTTTGCGCAGAGGCAACCTATATTTTACCAGCCGGAAACTTTCACCCTCCATAGCCGGCACGTAGACGGCAATGCCCCTCCTGCGAAGTCGACGAATCAACGGACGTACGTCCACCTCCATCTTCATCGGCAGATACAGCATCACCTCTCGGGGACGTTCACGGCGAAGGATCTCCTCCAGCCGGGCCAACACCCGTTTATCCTCGATGTAGCCGTTGATACGGCTTCGACACTTCAATCGCTCCAGAGCCTTCGAGCGAAAACGCTTTTTTTTCTCCCGCATTGCCGACTCCTTTGGGATCCTTGCAAAGAACCGTGGCTCTTTCGATATAATCCCGTAATTTTGGCTGATCCCGGATTATACTGAAGGAATT
>CAYUXG010000044.1:2835-6736 GCA_964448735.1 uncultured Nitratifractor sp.
GGGTGCTCTTTCACAAGATTCGCCAACCCATCGTCGCACTCACCTTTTTCAGCAGCTGGTGCGCTCCCTGCCGGGGGATGCTCCCCTATCTCGGAGATCTTCAGAAAAAGAATCGCCAAGACCTCTTCCTCATCGGCGTCCTGGTCAACGACGATCTCAACGACACGTCGCTTCGAGACTTCATGCACCGATACGAAGCCCCCTTTTTCATCAGCAATGCCCCCGACAACGACGCCTTGGGAGAGCGAGTCGCAAGAGAGTGCAATCTTTCCGAAAATTACCCCCTCCCGTTGACAGTGATTTACAAAAATGGTAAATATGTCATGCACATCGTCGGAGCCGCTCCCTATGAGATGCTCCAGAGTCTCATCGACCAACTCAAAGAGAAGAAGGATTGATTGTATGTTCGGATTTCTGAAAAAAGCTTTCGGCAAAACCAACGAAGCGATCCAAGAGGTCCTCCCCGAAAAGAAAAAGCAGATCACTAAGGAGGAGTTCGAAGAGGTTCTTCTCGAAGCCGACGTCTCCTATGATCTGGTCGAACGGCTTTTGGAAGGACTCCCCGAGACGATCACCCGGGTGCAGGCTTACAACTCTCTCATCGGCGTTTTTCAGTACCAAGCCCGCTGGATCCGCCCCGAAGAGTTCCCGTCCCCCTTCGTCGAAATGATCATCGGCGTCAACGGAGCAGGCAAGACCACCACCATCGCCAAGCTTGCCTACCGCTACAAAAGCGAAGGCCACAGCGTGATTCTGGGAGCCGGAGACACCTTCCGCGCCGCCGCCATCGAACAGCTCAGCCGCTGGGCGGAAAAGCTCCAAGTCCCCATCGTCGCCACCCGTCAGGGGCACGACCCCTCCGCCGTCGTCTTCGACACGATTCGCTCCGCCTCGGCCAAAGGGATCGAACGGGTCATCATCGACACCGCCGGAAGATTGCATACCCAGACCAACCTCGCCGAAGAGCTCAAAAAGATGGTTCGCGTCGCCGACAAAGCCCTACCCGGCGCTCCCCACCGCAAACTCCTGATTCTCGACGGCACCCAGGGAAGCTCCACCGTCAACCAGGCCAAAGCCTTCGACGAGATGATCGGCATCGACGGCATCATCCTGACCAAACTCGACGGTACCGCCAAGGGCGGTGCGATCCTCAGCATCGCCGACGAGCTCAAAATGCCTCTGTATTACATCGGCGTCGGCGAAAAGCCCGAAGATCTGATTCCCTTCAAAGCCAACGAATACGTCGATACGATCCTGGACGAGATCTTCGCAAAATAGCATGGCCAAAAAGAAAACTCTCTTCGAATGCCAAGCCTGCGGCTTTCAATCCCCCCGATGGATGGGCAAATGCCCCAACTGCGGAGAGTGGGACTCCCTGCTGGAGCTCAGCGGAGAGCAGATCGCCTTTCTCGAGAAAACAACCAAAAGCTCCGCCAAAAGTTCCCCCGCCAAAGCCCTGCCCATCACCGAAGTGGGCGAAGAGAATTTCACCCGCTTCTCCTCCGGCAGCCGCGAACTCGATCTGGTCTTGGGAGGCGGCATCGTCCCCGGTTCCCTGACGCTGATCGGCGGCTCTCCGGGAATCGGCAAATCGACCCTGCTGCTCAAAATCGCCGGTAATCTCGCCCGCTCGGGTCAAAAGATCCTCTACGTCAGCGGCGAAGAGTCCGCCGGGCAGATCAAACTCCGGGCCAACCGCCTCGATGCCAATCATGAACGGCTCTATCTCTTGAGTGAAATCAGCCTCGAAAGCGTTCTGCAAGAACTCGACCGACGGGAGTACGACTTCCTCGTCATCGACTCCATCCAAACCCTCTACTCCGAAGAGACCCCCTCCGCCCCCGGCTCCGTCACCCAGGTGCGCACGATCACCTTCGAACTCATGCGTTACGCCAAGAGCCGTCAACTCCCCATCTTCATCATCGGTCATATCACCAAAGAGGGCTCCATTGCCGGCCCCCGGGTTTTGGAGCATATGGTCGATACGGTCCTCTACTTCGAAGGAGACAGCAACTCGGAGCTTCGACTGCTGCGGGGATTTAAAAACCGCTTCGGCTCGACCAACGAAGTGGGCATCTTCGAAATGCACCGTGACGGCCTGCGCGACGCCGTCAGCTTCGCAGGGCGCTTCTTCGACAAAGAGAAGCTCCAGGCCGGCTCCGCCCTAACCGTGATCATGGAGGGCTCCCGCCCCATCGTCATCGAAATCCAGGCCCTCGTCGCCGAATCCTACGGCCATCCCCGCCGCAGCTCCACCGGCTACGACAACAACCGCCTGACGATGCTCCTGGCCCTGCTGGAGAAAAAACTCGACCTTCCTCTGGGGACCTACGACGTCTTTATCAACGTCAGCGGCGGTATCCGCATCACCGAACCCGCCGCCGACTTGGCCGTCATCGCCGCGATCTTGAGCAGCTATCGGGATCGAGAGCTCAGTGCCCATACCCTCTTTCTGGGCGAAGTGAGCCTTACGGGTGAAATTCGGGAGATTCCCGCCCTGCAGCAGCGCCTGCGGGAGATCCAAACCCAGGGCTTTGAAAAGGTCGTCCTCCCCGCCAAGCCTCTGGAGCCGACCGAGGTCAAATGCTACGTCGCCGAAGAGGTCGGCAAGATCGTGGAGTGGATTTTCGTCTAAAGATTCCCCCGAGAATCTCTCCACACTCTTTCCACAAACGCAAGCTACCATTCCTCACAAAAAGCGGTTAACCCCCTATGGTATAATTTCCGCAATTTCAGACAAAGGAAACAAATGAAAAAGCTTATGATCGGGCTTTTGGCAACTCTCTTTCTCGCCATCAGCTCCCATGCAGCCGAGGAGGCCCTCGTCCTGCCCACCATTAGCGGGAAAAAAATCCATGTGATCGGCACCCAAAACGGCCTGAAGTTCCAGGAGTATCAAGGGAAGGTGGTCTTCCTCGAATTCTGGGGAACCCACTGCCCCCCCTGCAGAATGTCCATCCCCAACTACATCAAACTCCAGAAAAAGTATAAGAATAAGCTGGCCATTGTCGCCATCGAAGTTCAGGATACACCCAAAGAGGCATTGAAAACTTTCGTAAAAGAACAGGGGATCAACTACAATGTCATTGCCTACCGTGACGCTGTCAATTTCGTCGGATATATCTCCAAACGCGCCAGATGGCAAGGAAGCATTCCCTTCCTGATCATCCTTGACAAAAACGGCAATGTCGTCACGATGCAAGTCGGCCTACTCAACGAAAAGGCTCTTGACGGTCTCGTCGCAAAACTTTCAGAGATTCCTTCAAAAACCGGGAAGAAGGCTCCAAGCGAAAGCAATGCAAGCAAGGCCCCTTCCAAAAAATAACCTGAGGGATTCTTTCGCCTGAAAGCTTCAGGCGAGTCTCACTCTTCCATTTTCCACGACGATTTTTCCTTCCAACTCAGCTTCGAAAACTCTTTCACCGAATCGGACCACCGCTTCATCCAATGTCGGATGGCTTTGACAGAAATAGAAAAATTCATCCCTTTGCAGATCCTGCTTCGGTACCACACCAAATCGATCGGCAAACGCTTCTAGATCATAGATCGGCAGAGCCGAACCTTCACGAAGCAAACGCTGTGTTCCTTCGCTCTCTCCGAGACGATGAGGAAAGACGTAGATCTCTTTGCCTTGTCGCAGCGCATATTCGGCACTGCGCATCGACCCGCTGCCTTCATCCGCCTCCGCAATGATCAGAACCTCTCCCAAAGCAACGACCAATTCGTTTCGAACCACAAAACTCCAATTCGTCGCCTTCATTCCCGGAGGAAATTGACTCATCACCAAACCCTCCCGTTCGATCGATTCGATCAGCGAGGCATTGATGGAAGGATAACGTCGATCCACGCCGTTGGCGACCACGGCAATCGTATGCGACGGCCCCGCACCTTGATGAGCCAA
>CAYUXG010000045.1:0-6732 GCA_964448735.1 uncultured Nitratifractor sp.
TACCCAAGAGAAGACACAGCAAAACCCGCGCCGCCAAGCGCCGCACCCACTACAAGGTTCAACTCCCCCGTCCCGTCAAAGACGCCGACGGAACCTGGAGAATGCCACACCGCATGAACCCTACCACAGGTGAATACAAGTCCTAATGCTTCACAGCGAGCGTGAAGTCCGCGTCGCCATCGATGCGATGGGCGGCGATTTCGGCCCCGAACCCATTATCGAAGGGTGCATTCAGGCAATCGAAGAGCGCCGTTTTCGGCCGATTCTCGTTGGAGACCCCGATGCAATCCTCTCGTTTCTGCCCCAATATTACGCAGAACGGGTCGAGATCGTCGAAGCTTCGGACGTGATCGATATGCACGATCAGGCGACCAACGCCCTGCGCCGCAAAGACTCCTCCATCTACAAAGCGGTGGATCTTGTGCGCGACGGTAAGGCAGATGCCGTGGTCTCCGCCGGACACAGCGGCGCCACGATGACGCTTGCTACGCTGCGCATTGGACGCCTTCCCCATATCTCCAAGCCGGCCCTTGCCACCCTCATGCCCAACACCAAGGAAGGAAAAACCCTGGTGCTGGACGTGGGAGCCGTAGTCGAGTGCAAGCCTCGCAACCTCTACGAGTTCGGAGCGATGGGTGAAGTCTACGCCCAGGAGGTGATGGGGATCGAGCGACCTCGCGTCGGCCTGCTCTCCAACGGGGAGGAGGAGTCCAAGGGCAACGAATTGACCAAAGAGTCTTTCCCCCTCTTGCAGAAGATTCCCGGTTTCGTCGGCTATGCGGAGGGACGGGACATCTTCAATGGAAGCGTAGACGTGGTGGTCACCGACGGATTCACCGGCAATATCCTGCTCAAAACGAGCGAAGGAGTCGCCGATGCGATCTTCACGATGATGCGCAGCGAAATCCGCAAGTCCCTTCCTGCCAAAATCGGCGCACTGCTGATGAAAAAGAAGGTCTTCGCCCGTCTCAAAAAGCAGGTCGATTACGCCGAATACGGCGGAGCTCCTCTGCTTGGGATCGACGGATGCGCCATCGTCAGCCACGGTAGCAGCAATGCCAAGGCGATCAAAAACGCCATTTTCCAAGCGATACGTTTCTCTCAATCCGACATCAATAAAAAGATCGAAGAGCTTCTTGTCGAGGGAGAGGCGGAGCCTAGCCTCGACGCCGCCGGCTAAGAGAGGGGACGGGTAGTTTCTGAGCATGCCCAAAGGGGCATTGTGCTAAAATCATTCCAGGAATGTTCCAGAACCGATCTGGTTTTATTGGAGCACTGAAGGAATTTTATGTCTGTTTCTCATCCAGTCTATGCATCGTTACGCTCCATCGGAGCCTATGTCCCCCCCAAAATCCTCAGCAACGCCGATCTGGAAAAGATGGTCGATACCAGCGACGAGTGGATCGTCAAACGTACCGGAATCCGTGAGCGCCACATCGCCGATGCAGAGACGGCTACCAGCGACTTGGCGGTGGAAGCGGCCCGCGACGCCATCGCTCGGGCGGAGCTGGAGGCCGAGGATATCGACCTGGTGCTCTGTGCGACGGTGACGCCGGATTATTTCAATATGCCCTCCACCGCCTGCATCATCTCCCACAAACTGGGGATCCGGAATGTGCAGGCTTTCGATCTCTCCGCCGCCTGCAGCGGTTTCGTCTACGGTCTGACCCTGGCCAAAGCCTTCATCGAGTCGGGGATGAAACGCAATGTTTTGCTCATCGGGGCGGAGAAGTTTAGCTCCATCGTCGACTATACGGATCGAAGCACCTGCATCCTCTTCGGCGACGGTGCCGGCGCGGCGGTGATTTCGGCGACGAAGGAGCGAAGCGAAGGGATCATCGACGTGCATGCCAGCGCCGACGGCAGCTATGCGGATTTTCTCATCACCCCCTCTCCGGGCTCGGTGAACCCCGCCAGCTGCGAAGCGATCGAGCAGGGGCTTCAGTACGTCAAGATGAAGGGGAACGAAACTTTCAAGCTGGCCGTCAAAACCCTGACCCGCGATGTACGGGAGATCCTGAAAAAAAATGGGATCGAAGCCGGCGACATCGACCACTTCGTTCCCCATCAGGCCAATTACCGGATCATCAAAGCCGTGGGCGACGCGTTGAAGATGCGGGAAGATCAGATTGTGCTGACCGTGCATAAATACGGCAACACCTCCGCCGCTTCTATCCCTATGGCGATCAACGAGATCTATGAGTCGGGACGCCTCCGGACCGGGGACCTGATGCTGCTTGACACCTTCGGCGGAGGCCTCACCTGGGCTAGCGCGATTCTCCCCTTCGCGGGCAAAGCGCTCTGATTCCGGGGGCACGGAACCCCCCTTTCCCGATGAACACGGAAACAATCTCCGACAGCTTCGAACTGCTTGCGCGTTTGAAAGCGCTGGGATTCGACAACCCTTCCCGGGATCCCTGGTGGTGGCCCGGAAGCGGGAGCTTTGAGACGCTCGTGGGAGCGATCCTGACTCAGAACAGCCGTTGGGAACGGGTCGAGATTTCTCTGGAAAATTTGCGCAACGGGGGAGTGCTCGAACCCGAAAAACTCGCCTCTTATCCCGAAACTTCTCTTCAGGCGCTGATCCGTCCCAGCGGCTTTCATACGGCCAAAGCACGCAATCTGAAAGAGATCAGTCGCAAAGTTCTCGAAGATTTTGGTTCGTTCGAAGAGTTTCGCGAAGCCGTGGATCGGGAATGGCTATTGGCCCGGCGGGGAGTAGGCCCCGAAACCGCCGATGCCATCCTCAACTATGCCTGTTACCGGGAAGCCTTCGTGGTGGACAGCTACACGGCCCGACTTCTGGAGGCGCTAGGCTATACGATGGAGAGTTACGACGCGGTGCAGGAGTGGATGCTCGAAGGACTTGAGGGGCGATGCGGCGAACTCTTCCCCGATTTTTCCACGGCCCAGTGTTTCGCCCGCTCCCACGGCATGATCGTGGAGTATTGCAAAAGACATCGCAGAGGCAAGAAGATCGAAACTTCCCTTTTGTTTCAGTAATTTTTAAGTGCTCTTTGACTATACTTCGGCTCTCCAAAATATGCGCCCATGGCTCAGCTGGATAGAGCACCTGATTGCGGTTCAGGAGGTCTCAGGTTCGAATCCTGATGGGCGTACCACCCTTTCAAATCCCCCTTTCGATATAATTTCTCTTCACATCTTTTTTTAGGTTTTTATTTAAGAGGCAAGGATTGCTGGATGAAAATTTTGTTGCTCAGTCGCAATCGGGTCGTACGGGAGATGGTGCGTCTGGCGGCGAGGGAAGCGGGAGCGGAGCTCGAAAGCGTCGGTGCAATCACAGAGGTGGAAGGAGATCGCTACGATCTGCTCCTGATGGATGCATCTTCCTCCGAAGAGCGATCTTTTGAAGCTTTGCAGGAGCATCTTCTCGTGGCCCGAAAAGGGGTGATCGCCTCCGAGGAAAACGGGATATATGAAGGGTTCGACTTTACGGTTTCCAAGCCTTTCCTCCCCTCCGACATTCTCCGGATCATTCGCGAATCGACCCATTCCGAAGCGGAAGAGGAAGCGAAAGAGATGAGTCTGGGAGCGTTTCTCTCCGATAGGGAGGAGCCTGGGCAGGGTGAAGCAGAAGAGATGCCGACGCATGTGCTCGACGGGGAAGAAATTTCGAAGATTCGAACCCTTCTAGAAGAGACGGAGGAGAGTTCCCGGAGTGGAATAGGGGCGACTTCTTCAGAGCCGGAGCACAGAGAGGCGGGAACAGAGCAGAATGTCGATGAGTGGATCGATCGGCTCTTTTCGATGAAGCCCAAACGTTTGAAGAAACTTCTCAAAGGAGCCGAAGTGACGATTACGATTCGATTTCCCGGAGAGAAACGATGAGCGGAGCGATTTTGATCCTCTCGGGCCCCAGCGGTGCGGGAAAGAGTACGATCATCCATCGGGCCGCACCCCGTATCGGCGACTTTTATTTCTCCATCTCCACCACCACACGCCCCCCGCGCGAAGGGGAGCGCGAAGGGGTGGATTACTATTTCACCGACAAGGAGAGCTTCGAGCGGGAGATCGCCGCGGGGGAGTTTTTGGAGTATGCGCAGGTGCACGGCAACTACTACGGCACCTCCCTTAAGCCAGTCCGCGAAGCGCTGGAGGAGGGCAAGCTGGTGATCTTCGATATCGACGTGCAGGGGCACAGATTGGCCCGGGAACGGATGGGAGACCGGATCACCTCCGCCTTTATCACGCCGCCGACGCTCAAAGAGTTGGAGCGTCGTCTCACCGAGCGCTCCAGCGACGATGCGGAGACGATCCGCCGCCGGCTGGAGAATGCCCGCGAAGAGATCCGCGCGCTGGAGGAGTATGACTTCCTCATCGTCAACGACGATCTGGAGAAAGCGACGGAGGAGTTCGTCTCCATCGCCCGCGCCGCTAGGCTCAAACCCGGGAAAAAGGCGATCCGAGCTTTCCGGGAAGCGTGGCTGGAAGCATAGTTAATAATATTCCAGTATAATTCACCATAAATGAAACAAGCCCGATCACGGGTATGAAAGGATGAGCGATGGGTATGCCAAGCGGATGGGAATTGCTCCTGGTCGTCGGAGTCGTAGTGCTCCTTTTCGGAGGCAAAAAAATCCCCGAACTGGCCAAAGGGCTGGGAAAAGGGATCAAGGATTTCAAGCAGGCGGTCAAAGAGGAGGATGAAGAGCCTCAAAAGCCTGCCAAAGAGATCGAAAACAAAGAGCAGAGCGCTTCGGCCGAAGCGAGCGAAGTCAAAGAGAGCCAGAAGGCCTGATCCGGCTCTTCGTTTCTCTCCCCCCGCCTTGAAGGCGGATCTTTCCAAAACAAATCATAGATAAAGAACCAAAAATGCAAATCAAAGAAACACTCAACCGGTGGATTCTCGACGCATGTCAAAAGGCGGCTCTTCCCGTGGAGACGGTGCAGGTGGTCGAAGCGGGCAAGCCGGAGTTCGGCGATTATCAATTCAACGGTGCCATGGCTCTGGCGAAAAAGGCGGGCAAGCCTCCCCGTCAAATCGCCCAGGAGATCGTCGAAGCCCTCGAAGAGCACCCCATGGTGGCGAAGGTGGAGATCGCAGGCCCCGGTTTCGTCAACATCCACCTCGCTCCCGACTGGCTTGCCGCGTCGCTGCAGAAGGCGGCCTTCGATCCTCGCCTCGGCGTGGGCGGCAAAGAGCGCGGCGAACGGGTGGTCGTGGACTACTCCAGCCCCAACATGGCCAAGGAGATGCACGTCGGGCATCTGCGCTCCACGATCATCGGAGATTCTCTGGCCAATCTGCTGGCTTTCTTGGGAGACGATGTGATCCGGCAGAATCATATCGGCGACTGGGGGACGCAGTTTGGGATGCTCATCGCCTACCTGGAGGAGCTCGGCAGCGGTTCGGAAGGATCGCTGCACGATCTGGAGCAGTTCTACAAAGACGCCAAGAAGCGCTTCGACGAAGATGAAGCCTTTGCCGGCAAAGCCAGGGAGTATGTGGTCAAACTCCAAAGCGGCGACGTGCGCTGCTTGCATCTTTGGGAGAATTTCATCGACAAATCCCTGGGCCACTGCGAAGAGGTCTACTCCAAACTCCACGTCAATCTCCGTCGCGAAGATGTCCGGGCCGAGAGCAGCTACAACGACGATCTCGCCGAAGTGGTCCGGGAGCTGGAAGAGAAAGGCCTGCTTGTCGAGAGCCGGGGGGCCAAATGCGTCTTCGTCGAAGGGGACGAAACGCCGCTGATCATTCAAAAAAGCGACGGAGGTTTCCTCTATGCCACCACCGATCTGGCGGCGATCCGTTTCCGGGTGAAAGAGCTGGGGTCCAAGCGCATCAGCTACGTGGTGGATGCCCGGCAGGCGGGGCACTTCCGGCAAGTTTTCGCCATCGCACGGGCTGCGGGCTTCGCGGGGGAGGATGTGCGTCTGGAGCATGTCTCTTTCGGGATGATGCTGGACAAAAACGGACGTCCCTTCAAAACCCGTTCGGGCGGGACGGTCAAGCTCATCGACCTTTTGGAAGAGGCGGTGGAACGGGCCCGCGGCGCGATCACCCAGCGGGAGCGCTACGACGAGGAGGAGCTCGAGCGCATCGCCGAGATCGTGGGGATCGGAGCGGTCAAATACGCCGACCTCTCGATCAACCGGGAGTCGAACTACATCTTCGACTGGGACCGGATGCTGAGCCTGGAGGGCAACACGTCGCTCTATCAGCAGTATGCCTACGCCCGTATCCGCTCCATCCTGCGCAAATACGGTGCCGAAGTGGAGGGGGAGCTTCGCATCGAGGATGAGCTCCAGCGCCGTCTGGCTCTCAAACTCCTGCAGCTCGAAGACGTGCTCTTCGCCGCGGCGCGCGATGCGATGCCGCACTACGTCACGACCTACCTCTACGAGCTGAGTACGCTCTTTATGAAATTTTACGAAACCCATCCCATCCTGCGGGAGGATGTCCCCGACGAGCTGCGCCGCAGCCGCCTGATCCTGGCCAAGGCCACTGCCGATACGTTGCGTCTGGCTCTGGGGATTTTGGGCATCAAGGTCCTCGAGAGGCTCTGAGGTGGGCCGAATCATCGCCTGGATCGTCCTGACGCTCGCACTCATCGCCCTGGACGCCTACCGCCGCAGAGATCTGCGCAAAAGCCTCATTGCTTTGGCCAGCTTCGCTCTGATCCTCGGTTTCGCGGCGATGGGATTGAACATGCGGGCGATTTTGCCGCTTTTCGTCGCTCATACTCTTCTGATCCTCTTTGCTTGGCT
>CAYUXG010000046.1:0-6669 GCA_964448735.1 uncultured Nitratifractor sp.
GCCAACCGGGCGAAACTGCGCTACGGAGATTTCATGGCATGGCTGCACAGCGTCATCGAAGAGCGGGACGAGCTACTGAATGTTGCCACCGATGCCGTCATGGAGAGAGCCTGCGCCGAGATGCTTCGTAGCGGCATCACGAGCTTCGGCGCCATCTCCAGCTTCGGCACCGAGCTGGAGCTCTGCCGTCGCATTCCCCAGCGGGTGACTTTCTTCAACGAGCTTATCGGCTCCAACCCCGCATCGGCCGACGCGCTCTACGGCGACTTTCTGGCCCGTCTCGACGCCTCCGCCGCCTGCGAGCCCGAAGAACGCATCACCCCGGCCGTCGCGATTCACGCTCCCTACTCGGTCCACCCCGTACTGGTGGGCAAAGCCGTCGAACTCGCCAAGAGTCGCGACTACCCCCTCTCGACCCATTTCATGGAGTCGGCCTATGAGCGTGAGTGGTTGGAGAAGGGCTCAGGAGGATTCCTGGAGTTTTTCCGGCGCTTCTTCAACGCCTCGACCCCCGTGACCGACATCGAACGTTTTCTACGTCATTTCGACGACACTCCCACCCTCTTCGTCCACTGCGTCCACACCACGCCCCGGGAGCGCCGCCGCCTCGAGGCCCAGGGCCACAGCGTCGCCCACTGCCCCCGCTCCAATCGGCTGCTCGGCTGCGGCCGCCTCCCCATCGAAGATCTGCACACTCCGCTGGCCCTGGCGACCGACGGGCTCAGCTCCAACTGGTCGCTGAACCTCTTCGACGAACTTCGCGCCGCGCTGATGATGCACCATGAGGGACCCCTTCCTGCGGAGCTTCCCGAGCGGCTGATCCGCGCTGTTACCTCCGATGCGGCCGCCGCCATCCGCAGCAACGCCGGACGCATCGCCCCGGATGCTCCCGCCGATTTCGCCTTGGTTCGGCTTCCCCAACTGCCCAGCACCGAGGAAGAGCTCGCCCTACATACGATCCTTCACACCCAAGAGGCCGAAGCGGTCTGGATCGCAGGGGAGAAACATAACCCCAATTAATTCTGTTTATAAATATCAATATCTTTGATTGTAAGCTATAATTTATATAAATATTATAGAATGATAGGTCCAAAACATCCTCAAGGAGACTTCCATAATGGAAAAGAAATACTGGAATCCCTATTTCGGTGGGGTGATCCTGGGTACGATGCTCTTTTTGAGCTTCCTCATCGCTTCCCAGGGTTTCGGCGCCAGCGGAACCTTCGCCCGGGCGACGGCTCAGGCCCTCGTCGATAGCGACAAGAGCTGGCTCAGCAACGGCTACATCGGCCACTACTTTCGCCACGGTGATAATGCTCTGCTGAACTGGACCGTCATCGAGACGATCGGAATCTTCATCGGCGGATTCATCAGCGCCCTGCTGGCGGGCCGCTTCATCTTCCGCCCCGACAAGGCACCCGGCTACTCCGCGGGCAAGCGCTTCGTCTGGGCCTTTTTCGGCGGTGTGATCGTCGAATTCGCCACCCGACTCACCCGCGGCTGTACCAGCGGACAGGGGCTCGACGGGATGGCGACCTTCTCGGTGGGCACCTGGATCTTCATGTTCAGCGTCTTCGCCGCGGCACTGATCTTCTCCCCCCTCTTCAAGAAACAGTGGGTCGGTGAAGAGAAAGGAGGGGAAGAATGAACGATCTGATCCTGCCTCTGTACAAAAACGGCTACCTCACCCCCGAAGCGAACTTCTTTTTCGCCATCCTCCTGGGGATCACCTTCGGTTTTGTCCTGGAGCGCACCGGATTTACCCGCGCTCAGCACATCGCCGATACCTTCTACTTCAAAAATACGGCCATCCCCAAGATCATGGGTGTGACCGTCATCACGGCGACGACCTGGTTCATCTTTTTCGCCTGGATGGGATGGATCGACCTGGATGCCCTCTATACCCCCGGCACCTATGTCTGGCCCTATCTCTTCGGAGGGCTGCTCTTCGGCCTCGGAATGGTCATGGCGGGCTACTGCCCGGGAACCGCCGTAGCGGGCCTGGGGACGGGCAAGAGCGACGCACTCGTTTTCGTCCTGGGACTTTTCGGTGGAGCCTTCCTCTACTTCCTGGTCTATCCTCTGATCTCCGGCTTCGCCGGCTCGGGAAATCTGGGAGTCTTCAAGCTCCACGATCTCTTCGGAGGCAACTACTACACCTCCTATCTGCTGACGGTCGTCCTCGAAATCGGCATCATCAGCTTCATCGTATTCCTACAAAAACTATCATCGAACAAAAACAAAGGAGAAAACTAAGATGCAAACGAGTAAAGTAGCCGTCGCCGGCGGACTCCTGATCCTGGCCGGGGGAATCGCCCTGGCCCTCTATACCGGAATGAACGGCCCCGTACTGGAAGCCACCAAGGCCAAAGCCATCCAGCGCTACGCCGCCATGGTCGACAAATCGATGGCCAAAGGCGACCTGCGCCAGGCGGAGAAATACGCCAAAGAGGCACTCGTCGTCGATCCCAAAAACAAAACGGCTCTGGCCGAATACAAAAAGGTGATCCTCGCCTCCTGCCCCAAGGCGGCTCCCGCCGCGACCTCCGCCGCTCCTGCAGAAGCTGCGAAAGGGACGCAGAGTGCCGCCCCTGCAGCGGCGCCCGCCGCCAAACCCGCCGCTCCCGCCGCGGACTCCGAAGAGGATATGGGCTGCATCTAACGCTTCTGCCCTTTCTCGAAGAGCCTCCTGCTTTGACGGGACGGCTCCTTCTCTATTTTTCCCTCTCTACGAGACTCATTCTCCGGTCGATTCTGCACGCTCAAGCAAACAATCGAGAAATCGCTCGCCGTAACGTTCGAATTTTACTTCCCCGATTCCGTGGACCTGGAGCATCTCGTCCCGATCGACGGGACGGTGCAACGCCAGCTCCCGCAGCGTCTTGTCCGAAAAGACCATATAGGGAGGAATCCCCGCTTCCGAAGCGATCCGGTATCGCAAAGCTTTGAGCGCTTCGTAGAGAGCCACGCTGTTTCCCTCCAGACCCTCCGGCTGCATTGGGGCGGCTTTGCGCACTCTTTTGCGCCGAGATTCGAGTCGCTCCGCACGAATGCTTACCTTCGCCTCCCCTTTCAAGATGCGCACCCCCTCATCGCTTAGATGCAGCCCTTTGTACTCGTCCATACCAAGCGCCCCCAGCTCCATGAGACGGTCGGCCACGCTCATCCAGTAGGAACGATCCCGCTCTTTGCCGATTCCGTAGACCGAGAGTCGGTCGTGTCCATTTTCCAGGATGCGTCGGTCCCGGCTGCCGCGCAGCAGGTCGCAGATGTAGCCCGTGCCGAAGCGCTGACCGCTGCGATAGACCGCAGAGAGGAACTTTTGCGCTTCTTCGCTGATCTCCGCGCTCTCCGAGGCAGGTCGCAGGCAATTGTCGCATCGGTCGCCGCACTCGGACAACTCTTCCCCGAAATAGTCGGCGATCTGACGGTGACGGCACAGCTCCGACGAGACAAGCCTCCAGAGACGGTCGAGTTTGGCATAGGCATGGGTTTTGTAGGGCGTTTCGGGGAGATCGTCGATGAAACGCCTCTGCATCAGCAGGTCCTGAGCCCCGAAAAGCAGCAGCGTCTCCGACTCCAACCCGTCACGCCCCGCTCTTCCGATCTCTTGATAGTAATTCTCTACGGTTTTGGGCAGACTCATATGCGCGACGTAGCGGATGTTGCTCTTGTCGATGCCCATCCCGAAAGCGATGGTCGCCACCACCGTCTCGATCCGGTCGGAGAGGAAATCTTCATAAACCTGCCGCTTGCGTTCTGCCTCCAGTCCCGCATGAAACGCCGCCGCTTTGATCCCCCGTTTTTGGAGATAGGATGCCAGAGATTCGCTCTGTTTGCGCGAAAGGGTATAGACGATCCCCGACGCTCCCCGGTGCTTCTGCAAGAGCTCCATCAGCTGCCCTCTTCCGTCGCCTTGCCGATGCTCTGCCCGAATCGTCAGATTGCGCCGGTAGAGGCTGCCCCGTACCCGGACGGGATCCTGCAGCCCCAGATGCCCCAGGATGTCCGCCTCGACTTCCCGCGTTGCCGTCGCGGTAAAGGCGGCGACGGGAATCCCGGGAAAACGCTCCTTGAGGCGGGAGAGTTTGCGATAATCTTCCCGAAACTCATGCCCCCATTCACTGACGCAGTGGGCTTCGTCGACGACGAAGAAATTGATCTTGAGCGTAGAGAGAAGCTGTGAGAAAAAATCGTTGCCCAAGCGTTCGGGTGCAATGTAGAGCAAGCGGATCTCCCCCGAGCGCAGACGTTTGACGATCTCCTGCGACTCTTCGAAACTCTGCATGGAGCTGAGCATCGCCGCAGGGATGGAGTTGGCGTTGAGCGCCGTGACTTGATCGTGCATCAGAGCCAGCAGCGGGGAGATCACCACCGTCACCCCCTCCATCATCAACGTGGGAAGCTGATAGCAGAGGGATTTACCTCCTCCCGTCGGGAGGATCATCAGCGCATCCCTACCGGAGAGGATTCCGTCGATGATCTCCTCCTGAAGGGGGCGAAAGGCTTCGTGTCCGAAATATCGTTTGAGCAGTTGCCTCTTTTGCATGGGAAATGATAACCGGATTTTCCGCTAGATCATGGAAAATCGGTCGTTTCGACATGCAAGATTTTTCGATCCTTTCGCTTCGTTTCGCTATGATGCGGAAAAACCATCTAAAGCAGTTCCATGAAAATCGTCATTCTCGATACCGAAACCACCGGCACCGAAGCCGAAGACCGCATCTGCCAACTCAGCTACCTCGTCGCCGACGAAAACGGCCAAGTGACCCAGATCCACGATGCACTCTGCACCCCACCCCTGCCCGTCAAATACGACGCGATGGCGGTGCATCACATCACCCCCGAGATGCTCGAAGGCACTCCACCCTGCACCGGAACCAACGCCTATGCCCGATTGCAGGAACTCAACGTGCCCGAAAACATCCTCGTCATCCACAATGCCCAGTTCGACTTGGAGATGCTTGCCAAGGAGGGCTTCGAAAACCGGATGCAAGTGCTCGATACCTATCGCATCTTGCGCAAAGTCGAACCCGGCAAGACCGGATTGCAGTACAAACGCTACGAATTGGGGCTCTACCGCCTCGAAGAGCCCTTCACCCGCCAACACAAGATCCAGATCCGGGCCCACGACGCCCTGGGAGACGTAGTGGTGCTCAAATTTCTTCTCGATCATCTGCGCCAGAAGCAGGATCTCCAAGAGATGGCCGCCGCCTGCGCCGAACCGATGCTGTTGGAGATTATGCCTTTCGGCCGGCACATGGGCGAGCGGATCGAGGAGGTCGCAATCAACAGCCGCAACGACCTGCAGTACATGCTCGATACCTTCGACTTGGACGAGGATCTGCGCTACAGTTTCGGATACTGGATGGAAGCGACGAAAGATCGGGCACGCATCGAAGTGGGGTTCGGCAAATATAAAGGAAAAACACCTGCGGAGATCGCGCCCATCGATCCGGGCTACATCCGATGGCTGGACGAAAAGGCGACCAACATCTCCGACGAGCTCAAATCCGCGATTCGAAACGCTGCCGAGTCGCTGACGCGATAGAGAAATTCTGGAGATCGAACGGATCCCGATCCCCCCGACTCGTCACCCCTGCTCCTGGTGGGAGCGGCGATGGTAACGCTCCACCACGTCGGGATCGTGATGGAGATTGATCTTGGCATCTTCCCGACCCTCGTAAGGAATCTGCGAAAGCACGTAGCGGATCGACTCGAGGCGGGCACGCTTTTTGTCGTTGGAATCGACGATGATCCAGGGCGCGTAACTGGTGTGGGTGCGACTGAACATCTCCTCTTTGTAGTAGGTGATCTTGTCCCACATCTCCTGGGCCTTTTGATCGACGGGACTGAGTTTCCAGTGTTTCAGAGGGTTGGTCATGCGCTCCTTGAAGCGCTTCTGCTGCGTCTCTTTGGAGATGGAGAACCAGAATTTGATCAGAATGATCCCGTCGTCGATCAGGGCATGTTCGATCTCGGGAACCTCTTTCATGAACTTTTCGTACTGCTCGTCGGTGCAGAAGCCGTAGACCGGCTCCACGATCGCCCGGTTGTACCAGCTGCGGTCGAAAAAGACGATCTCCCCCGGATCGGGCAAGTGCTTGAAGTAGCGTTGGAAATAGAATTGTCCCGTCTCCACCTCCGTCGGCTTGGGCAGAGCGGCGACACGAAATTTCCGGGGATTGAGGTACTGGATAAAGCGTTTGATCGCCCCGCCCTTTCCCGCGGCATCGCGGCCTTCGTAGATGATCATCAGACGTTTTTTGTTGTCGTAGATCCAGTTTTGCAGCTTGATCAGCTCCACCTGCAACTCTACCAGCTCCTGCTCGTATTCGACATTTCGAATGATCTTGGCCAGCTTCTTCTTTTGAAGCAGCTGTGAGAGACCGCTTTGAGTGCGAAGCAGTTGGAAATTTTTCTCCAACTCTTTGAGGACTTTTTGTGCCTCTTTCTCTTTGACATGCTCTTTGAGATATTCGATATCCTGAAAGATGGTTTTCATTTTTCTCCTTTGTCTCCATATATTCCGATTGTACTCCCGAGAGACTTAGGAATTTCCACATTTCGTCGATTTTTTTCAACGGCTTGCACAGAGGTAACAGACATCCTCCGGTGCGAAGGCTTCGTGGGGCACCTCCGCTTCGCTCTCCATCCGATCCCCCGGCC
>CAYUXG010000047.1:0-6668 GCA_964448735.1 uncultured Nitratifractor sp.
GAAGAAGACATTCCATCAGTGGAAATGTGGGTGGGATTATAGACAAAAAGCTTGAGATTGTCAAGGGTTTTCAGGCCAATGTGTAAAAATTCACTCCATGATTTTCGATCAATCGGATTTTTCCTGCCTGCAGGAGCTCTTGAAGACGTTCGAGGCTGGGGTTGTCGAAGAGGAGGGCGGTGTCTTCGGGGGTGAGGGGGCGTTTGGCGAGGGTCTCCAGGATCTCCGCCGTCTCGTAGGAGCCGGGAGTGATCGAACCGATCTCCCGGCGGCTGGCGATGTGCACGGGGAGGGAAGGGTCGAATCCCAGGGAGAGTTCCCGGAGCTTTTCGTAGCTGACGGGCTGCACTTTATAGGCGGGGGGGCGGTCGATGGTGCCCAGGTCGATGCGCTCGGGTTTGAGGTGCAGGAGGTAGTCATTGAGCGCTGCGATCTCTTTTGGCTTGTCGTTGATCCCCTTGACGACGAGGACTTCGACGATGAGGGCTCCTCGATACTCTTTGCGAAAAGCGAGCATGCCCTCTTTGATCGCTTCGAGATCGATGCCGGAGTGGGGGCGGTCGATGCGTTTGAAGCAGCCGGGGGTGGCGCAGTCGAGGGAGAGTTTGACCGTGTCGAAGAGTGCGAGCGCTTCGCGTACTTCCGGGCGATGGACGGTCGAAGCGTTGCTCAGGATCAGAGTTTCGGTTCCGAGCCCCAAGGCTTTGATTTTTGTGATCAGTTCATGCAGCTGGGGATAGAGGGTAGGTTCGCCGTTGGCGGTGACGGTGAGGACATCGACGGGGCCGTGCTCTTCGAGAGCCTGTTTGAGAGCATCGACGATCGTATCCGGGGAGAGGACCTCTTCGTAATGATCGACCGTTTTTGCGGGAGAGAGTTCACAATAGACGCAGTCGAAGTTGCACTGTTTGCTACCGGGGCTCAGGTCGATGCCAAGGGATTTGCCGAAACGTCTCGATGCGATCGGGCCGAAGATGATACCCATAGGAAGGCTCCGTTTTTAAAAAAGATTATAGCGATGATTTGTCACGATGCTAATGAAAAAGAGATGAATTTGTCGTGAAGAGGAAAGAATGGAGCGGGAGACGGGATTCGAACCCGCGACCCCGACCTTGGCAAGGTCGTGCTCTACCCCTGAGCTACTCCCGCATTGAAGGATTCAAAACTGCCTGGTACCTCGGGCCGGACTCGAACCGGCACACCCGAAGGCGGCAGATTTTGAATCTGCTGCGTCTACCAATTCCGCCACCGAGGCATTGGATGCGTGGAATTGTAGAGCAGCGAAGCTTAAACCAAGATTACTGCACTGCTTCTTTCAAAAGTTTTCCGGGTTTGAAGCGTACGCTGTATTTGGCGGGGACTTTGACCTTGCGGGTGGTGCCGGGGATGGTGATGTCCCGCTCGTTCTTTTTCACCGCGGAAAAAGATCCGAATCCGAGGAATGAGACGTTCTCTCTCGCTTTTAGCGCTTCGGTGATCGTCTCGAGTGCCGCTTCGATAACCGTCTCCGTATCTTTTTTGGAGAGTCCGCTCTTTTGTGCCACCGTACTGATAAAATCGGTCTTTTTCATCTATCATTTCCTCCTTTTGCCAATTCTATCACAGAAAGCATCAAAATGACCAAAAACCTTTTGCTTGCCTCTTTACTTCGATAGAATTCCAAAGAGCTTCAATTTGATATGTTATAATATAGTTACTTTTCGCAAGGAGTGTGGGTGAAGCAGATTTTGGCAATTATCGGTGCGGTCATCCTTGCATACGGCACCTTTTCAACCATTTTTCACGATACTGCATTGGTCGGAAATATCGGGAAGAAGCTGGGGGAGGGCAACCTTGCACTTTTCGGCTACCTGGCTTACGTGAATTTTCCGCTCCTTTTCTATCCTCTGATCCGCTTTTACCGCAGTCCGGTCTTACTTCGGCGTCTCGACGGTTATGTGGGGTGGCTGCTCTTTTTCATCTCCTTTGTGATGCTTCAGCCGTTGATCGTGGGGCCAAATGCAAGTGGCCTGTTCGGTCGGGAACTCTATGCCGCGATGATGCCGCTCATCGGCAAAGCGGGGCTCTGGCTCTTCTGGTTGATGGTCTTTTTGCTTTCGTTGACGCTTTTGGTCGAAGAGGAGTGGAATCTACGGGATTTCGCCGACTTCGTCCGAGAGCGTTGGGAGCGTTTGGCTCAAAAGCGTTCGGGATCGAGGAAGCGCAGAGAGCTTTCGAGGAATCGGGAGAAAAAACCATCACGTGATTGGAGCGATCTCCTTTCGTTTGGATGGTTTCGCCGACTCTTTCGCAATCCCTTCGATCACAAAGAGGAGGAAGAGGTCGAGCGGATTCTCGCTATGGAGCTCGATCCCATCGAGGAGGAGAAGCCTCGCGTGAAGATCCCCCGCAGGGCACCTTCACGACAGAAAGAAGAGGATCCTCTTCTCGATCCTTTGATGCCTCCTTCCACTTCCGTCGCCCTCGAACACGGCGACGAGGAGGAGGAATCATGGAGCGAGGAGGCCAAGACGGCCTCTTACCCTGCCGAGTCGGCGGAGGAGACGGCAGAGGGGAGAGATCGAGAAGATCGATTGGAGCCCTCGGAGCAGGAGCCTTTGGAGTTACCTCCTCGATCTACGCAGAGAGAGGTTCCCAAAAACTCACGAAAGAAAACGGAGCGAACGCAAACAACACTTGAAAGAAGCAAGAAAGCTTCGCAGGTGAAGATCGTCGACGAGTTGGAGGAGAATGCAAAACTCCTCGCCGGGATCGAAAAGGGCAAAAGAGAGAAGCCGAAAAACTTCAAACTCCCCCGACTCGACTTTCTCCAGAAACCGCCCCGCGTTTCCAAAAAGGTCAACGAGGCGGAGATCGACCGGAAGATCGGAGAGCTGCTGGACAAATTGGAGCGTTTCAAGATCGAAGGGGACGTGGTGCGCACCTATACGGGACCGCTGGTCACCACCTTTGAATTCAAACCGGCTCCCAATGTCAAAGTCTCCAAAATTCTGGGTCTGCAGGATGATCTGGCGATGGCGCTGAGCGCCGAGACGATCCGCATCCAGGCGCCGATTCCGGGCCGCGACGTGGTGGGGATCGAGATCCCCAACGATACGGTGGAGACGATCTACCTGCGGGAGATCCTCGAGAGCGATCTTTTCAAAAAGTCCAAATCCCCTTTGACGGTGGCTTTGGGCAAGGATATCGTGGGAAAGCCCTTCGTCACCGATCTGAAAAAACTGCCGCATCTGCTCATCGCCGGTACCACGGGAAGCGGAAAATCGGTCGGGATCAACGCCATGCTGCTGAGTCTGCTTTATCGCAACGACCCCGATCATTTGAAACTGGTGCTGATCGATCCCAAGATGCTGGAGTTCAGTATCTACAACGACATCCCGCATCTGCTGACGCCGGTGATCATCGAGCCCAAGAAAGCGATCGCCGCGCTTGCCAATATGGTGAGCGAAATGGAGCGGCGCTACAAACTGATGGCGGAGACCCGGGTCAAAAACATCGACAACTATAACGAAAGAGCCCGCAAAGAGGGGTGGGAAGAGATGCCTTTCATCGTGGTCGTCATCGACGAGCTGGCGGATCTGATGATGAACGGCGGAAAAGAGGTGGAGTATTCCATCGCCCGGCTGGCTCAGATGGCCCGTGCCGCGGGGATCCATCTGATCGTCGCGACTCAACGTCCCAGCGTGGATGTGGTTACGGGATTGATCAAAGCCAACCTTCCTTCGCGACTGAGCTACCGGGTCGGGCAGCGCATCGACTCCAAAGTGATCCTCGATCAGATGGGGGCCGAAAGCCTTCTGGGACGGGGAGATGCACTCTTCACCCCTCCGGGGGCGACGGGGCTGGTGCGATTGCATGCTCCGTGGAACAGCGAAGAGGAGATCGAAGAGGTTGTGGAGTTTCTCAAAGCCCAGCGCGAACCTGAATACGATGAGAGTTATCTTGCCGAAGGCGGAGGCAGCGACAGCGGAGATACGGAAGAGGGGGAGATGGAGCTCGATGAGCTCTATGAAAAGGCCAAAGAGATCGTTCTAACGGATCGTAAAACGTCGATCTCCTATCTGCAGCGAAAGCTTCAGATCGGCTACAACCGCTCCGCCAATCTGATCGAACAGCTGGAGCAGACGGGGGTTCTCAGCGCCCCCAACTCCAAGGGAGGACGAGAGATTTTGATCTGATATGAAGTGCGTTACCAAGAGGTGACTTTCCATGTTATAATCATTCTATACCGAAGTAGAGAAAAGGGGGTTCTAATGCCATATTTCAGCAAGGCGAAAGTGGGTGACAAAGTTTACGGACTGGTCTTCGGAAAAGGCAAGATCGTCGCCGTCTATCCCGATAGTCACTATTCGATCATGGTCGAGTTCAACAACGGTTACGAAGTTCCCTACACCGACGAAGGTATTCCGGGCTGGGGAAATTTCAAAAAGCAGACCCTCTATTACCGCACGGACGTAGATCTGAGCAAGGCGGACTTCTCGCCCGTGGAGAAGATCCTCTCCCCCAAAAAGATCATCAAACTCCGCGAGCAGGGCAAACTGCAGGTACGGCTCCCTTCGGGGCTTTGGACCAACGTCAAAAAGGCAGATCCTCAGTATGTCGAGCAACTACTGGAGAACGAGCAGTATCACCTCTTCCGTAAAAAAGCCTGAAGGAGCTGAAGAATCGGATTGTAACGATCCGATACATCGCTTTCCTACTTCCCTCTCATCAACTCTCATTATAAAATGGGATTCATCTACTTATGTTACCATCCTTGTTACCAAAACCATCACATAGGGAGAATCAGATGTCTCTGATCGAAGATTACCGCAAACATACCGAAGAGCGTGCCAAACTGGGTGTTCCCCCGCTGCCCCTGACGGCGCAGCAGACTGCCGAGCTGGTCGAACTGCTCAAGCAAGACCCCATTCCCGAAGAGGAGTACCTCCTCGACCTGCTCAAGAACCATGTCAATCCGGGCGTGGACGATGCAGCCTATGTCAAAGCCGCATTCCTCAACGCCATCGTCACCGGCGATGCCCACTGCAAGGCGATCGACAAGGTCGATGCGATCAAAATCCTGGGAACCATGCTGGGGGGCTACAACGTCGGCCCTCTGGTCGAAGCGCTCAAGCACAGCGATCCCGCCGTCGCCCAGGCCGCGGCCGACGAGCTCAAGCATACGATCCTGGTCTACGATGCCTTCAACGACGTCAAGGATCTGATGGACGAGGGCAACGCCTTTGCCAAAGAGGTGATCGAATCCTGGGCGGAAGCGGAGTGGTTCCTCAACCGCGAGCCTCTGCCCGAAGAGATGAAGTTGACGGTCTATAAAGTCCCCGGCGAGACCAATACCGACGACCTTTCTCCCGCCAGTGAAGCCTTCACCCGAAGCGACATTCCCCTGCATGCCAACTCCATGCTGGTCAACCGGATGGAGAATCCTCTCGAGACGATCAAGAAGCTCAAAGAGAAGGGCAACGATCTTGCCTATGTGGGCGATGTCGTGGGAACCGGAAGCTCTCGAAAATCGGGGATCAACTCCGTGCAGTGGTGGTTCGGCCACGACATCCCCGGCGTGCCCAACAAGCGCACCGGAGGCGTAGTCATCGGCTCGATCATCGCTCCGATCTTCTTCAACACCGCCGAAGACAGCGGATGCCTCCCTATCGAAGCGCCCGTTGATGCTCTGGAGACCGGTGACGAGATCGTTCTCAAGCCCTATGAAGGTGTCATCCTCAAAAACGGCGAAGTGGTCAGCGAATTTACCCTCAAGCCCAATACACTCCCGGATGAGATGCGTGCCGGCGGACGGATTCCTCTCATTATCGGTAAAGGCTTGACCAACAAGGCCCGCGAAGCCCTCGGAAAGGGCCCCAGCGATGTCTTCGCTAAACCTGAGCAGCCTGCCGACAGTGGCAAGGGATACACTTTGGCGCAGAAGATGGTGGGCCGCGCCTGCGGCATGGAGGGGGTCCGTCCCGGCATGTACGTCGAACCCGTAGTCTCGACCGTCGGAAGCCAGGATACCACCGGCCCCATGACCCGCGACGAGATCAAAGAGCTGGCGGCATTGAGCTTCGGCGCCGATTTGGTCTTGCAGACCTTCTGCCACACGGCGGCCTATCCCAAGCCCGCCGACGTGGAGCTGCAGCATACGTTGCCTCCTTTCTGGACCAGCCGCGGCGGGGTGATCCTGCGTCCCGGTGACGGGGTCATCCACAGCTGGCTCAACCGCATGGTCCTGCCCGATACCGTCGGAACGGGCGGCGACAGCCACACCCGCTTCCCCATCGGCATCAGCTTCCCCGCCGGCTCGGGCCTTGTAGCCTTCGCCGCCGTCACGGGCATGATGCCTCTGAATATGCCCGAATCGGTCCTGGTCAAGTTCAAAGGCGAAATGCAGCCGGGCATCACCCTGCGCGACCTGGTCAACGCCATCCCCTACGCAGCGATTCAGCAGGGTCTGCTGACTGTCGAGAAGAAGGGCAAGAAAAACGTCTTCGCCGGCCGGATCCTGGAGATCGAAGGGCTGGAGGATCTGAAAGTTGAGCAGGCTTTCGAACTCTCCGACGCTTCCGCCGAGCGCAGCGCCGCCGCCTGTACCGTCAAGCTCAACAAAGAGCCGGTTATCGAGTACCTGCGCTCCAATATCGTGCTCTTGCAAAAGATGATCGACGAGGGGT
>CAYUXG010000048.1:0-6660 GCA_964448735.1 uncultured Nitratifractor sp.
GGGATCGAAGCTTCTCTGGCGGCGGCGCGGATGGGGGCGAAGACTCTGATGATCACGATCCTGGCCGAGCAGATCGGAGCCAGCAGCTGCAACCCGGCCATCGGAGGCTTGGCCAAAGGGCATCTGGTCAAAGAGATCGACGCCCTGGGCGGCGAGATGGGACGCTGCACCGACGCGACGGGATTGCAGTTTCGCCTGCTCAACTCCTCCAAAGGCCCCGCCGTTCGGGGCAGCCGTGCACAGATCGATATGGACCGCTACCGGATCTATATGCGCGATGTCTGCCTCAACACTCCCAATCTGGACGTGCGCCAGGAGATCGTCGAAGCTCTGCTCGTCGAAGAGGGAGCCGTGCGGGGCGTGGAGACGCAGCTGGGCAACCGCTACGAAGCCTCCCGTGTGATCATTGCCGCGGGAACTTTCCTAGGAGGATTGATCCATATCGGCGAAAAGCGGCAGACGGCGGGGCGGCAGGGGGAGTTCGCCTCGATCAGCCTGGCGCAGCAGCTTCGAAAGCTGGGCTTCGAGATCGGGCGGCTCAAGACCGGTACCTGCGCCCGTATCGCCGGAGACTCCATCGACTTTTCGGTGATGGAGCCCCAGCCCGGAGACGATCGGCCGATTCCTTTTTCCTTCCGTACCGACCGCGAGAGCTTCGCTCCCGAGCAGATGCCCTGCTGGGTGACCTACACCAACGAAGAGACCCACGAGATCATCGAGGGTAACTTCTACCGTGCGCCGCTCTTTAGCGGGCAGATCGAAGGAGTCGGTCCCCGCTACTGCCCCAGCATCGAGGACAAAATCAACCGCTTTCGCGAACGCCCCCGCCATCAGATCTTCGTCGAACCCCAGACGAGGGAGGCCAACGAGTTCTACCTCAACGGTCTAAGCACCTCGCTGCCTACGGATGTGCAGGAGGAGATGATCCACTCGATCCCGGGCCTGGAGCATGCCCGGATCGTACGCTACGGCTACGCCATCGAATACGACTACATCCAACCCACCGAGCTGAAGCATACCCTCGAGAGCAAGAAGATCGCCGGGCTCTATTGGGCGGGGCAGGTCAACGGCACCACCGGCTACGAAGAGGCGGCGGCGCAGGGGCTCATGGCCGGCATCAACGCCGTGCTCGCCCTGCGGGGAGAAGAGCCTTTTATCCTGGGGCGGGACGAAGCCTACATCGGGGTGCTCATCGACGATTTGGTGACCAAAGGGACGACGGAGCCCTACCGGATGTTTACCTCCCGGGCCGAATATCGGCTGCTACTGCGCGAAGACAATGCTCATCTGCGCCTGAGCCGTTACGGAGCGGAGCTGGGGCTCTTGGAGCCGGAGTTTGCAGAGCGAGTGGAAGCATTGAGGGCGCAGATCGACGAAGCGCTGGAGTGGCTGCGCAGTCACCACGCCACTCCGACGAAAGAGTTCATCGAGCTCCTTGAAGAGATGCAAGAGCCCAAGATCAACGATAAAACCGCCTGGATCGACCTGCTCGCACGCCTGAACGAGCCCAGTCGCGAAAAGCTGCTGCGCCTGCTTCCGGAGTTTGAAAAATACGACGAAGAGGCGATCGAGCAGATCCTGGTCGAAGCCAAATACTACCGTTACATCGAAAAACAACGAGAGCAAGTCGAGCGGATGCACGAGCGCATGGAGGTGGCGATCCCCGAAGGCTTCGACTTCGCCAAAGTGCAGGGGCTCAGCAACGAAATCGTCGAAAAGCTCCAAAAGGCGACGCCGCCGACGCTCTTCGAGGCTTCGCGCATCAGCGGGATCACGCCTGCGGCGATCGAGATCCTGCATGTCTATATCAAGATGGCGGAAAAAGAAAAAATGAAAAAGAGGGCCGACACATGATTTATCTCTACGCGCACACCAACCACAAAGCCGACCTGGATTCCCTCCGCCGGATGGGGGCGCTCTGGAAGATCCTGCGCGACGAGGGGATCGAAGCGGAGCTGCTGGTCAACGACTATCGGGCCCAGCTGGCGGGTCGGGAGATGGGGCTGCCTTTGGCGACGACGATCGAGACGATTCTCGATATCGATGCCGTGGCGCAGCTTGGAGACAGCGTCGTGATCGACTCCTCCGAGGAGGCGCCGGAGCGCTTGGAACTCTATCGGCAGAAGTTCACCCGGGTACTTCGCCTCTCTTCTTGTTCGAAGGAGGGGGATACGATCGACCCCTTCGCTCCTGAAAGCTACCTTTTCGACCCCCTCTACGCTCGTGCGGCTTCAGGGGTCAAAAAGGAACGCAAAGTCCTGATCTTTCGTGATGCCGATCCAGAGAAAGAGCTATTGGCCCAGGCGGAGTTTTTTCGGGGATTGGGCTTGGAACTTTATTGGGGGACCTATTTCTACGTCAAATACGAAGAGGCGCTTGCCGAACTTTTCGATTCGATTTATGAGAGTGAAGAGTATGAGGAGCTCGTAATCACTTCGCATACAGTCGTGACGGCCATGCCTCAGACGGCGCTGGAGGCGAGAGCCGCAGGAGCGGCCGTCATCTACCTCGAGCGGGGGGAGACGCCTGTATGTCTGAAAGAGCGCTTCGAAGGTCTCGGAATTCTTCAAGTGAAGATGGGGGATCGATCCGCTCTTCAACGGGCGATGGAAGAGGTCAAACCCACAGGTGATATGCTTCACCCACAAGAAAAATTTTGGGTGGAGAAACTGCAAAAATAAGAGTATTTTTCTCTGATTTTTGTGCCGGAAACCGGCTATTTTTTCCTCCTGATCTGTTGCATAAGTTCACAATTTGTTCCAATTTTTTGTTTTTCTTCTTTCCTCTTGAGGCCTATCAATCCTTTTTTAGCCGAAAATTCCTATAATGTAGTGTTTCAATCTTCCAAACAAAGGACGCACGATGAGCGATAGAAGAGACTTCTTTGGCAAAGCGCTCGGTGCTTTCGCCGGATTGGGAGCCCTCGGGGCTCTCTATGCGGCAAAACGCACCTGGGATCCTCTGCCGAGTGTCAAAGCGGCCGGTTTCACGACGGTGGATCTCTCCGCCGCCCAACCCAATGTACTGAATGTCGAGAAATGGCGCGGAAAACCCGTCTTTATCCTCAAAAAGGACAAAAAGACGATCGCAACCCAAAGCAAGGACGATGCGGCGCGTGACGTCATCGTCGGTAAAGATCGCTACATGGTCTGTATCGGTCTGTGTACGCACCTGGGATGTATTCCCGCCTACTTCCCCGACGAGTACAAATTCAAATGTGCGTGTCACGGGGCACAGTACGATGCAAGTGCCATCAACATTCGCAAGCCGGCTCCTCTGCCGATGCTGATTCCCCCCTTCAAGGTTGAAGGTACGAAGATCGTCCTCGGCGAAGCGGGAGAGCAATATAAGAAGATGGAAAAAGAGGGTGTGCTTGGGCATAGACCTCTCCATTCCAACGAAAAAGCATAAAGGAGCCCGAACATGGCGCATTTCGATCCAAATGCACGTCCGTTCTCCCATCAGTGGATGAACGATCGTCTGGCAGTCGACACCCTCAAGCGTGTACTCTCCACCGAGTACTGGATTCCTAAAAACATCAACTTCCTCTGGGCGATGGGAATGATCTTGGCGGCGACTTTCGGTCTGCTGCTTCTTAGCGGATTGTTCCTGCTGATGTACTACATCCCCGACACGAAGCTTGCCTTCGACAGTGTCAACCACACCATCATGGGCGAAGTCGGTTACGGCTGGCTCTGGCGGCATATCCATGCGGTCGCCGCATCGGTAGTCTTCCTGATCATCTACATCCATATGTTCACCGGGATCTACTACGGCTCCTACAAGCGGGGCCGGGAATTGATCTGGCTGAGCGGGATGCTGCTTTTCGTCAGCTTCTCTGCCGAAGCTTTCTCCGGTTATATGCTCCCCTGGGGTCAGATGAGTTACTGGGCAGGAATGGTAATCACCAACCTCTTCAGTCTCGGTTCGCTCAACCTCAACGGCCTCGTTGAGTGGATTCGCGGCGACTATGTCCCCGGTCAGGCGTTCCTGGGCCGCTTCTTCATGCTGCACGTGGTACTGATGCCGTTGATCATCATGGCGCTGATCGTCCTGCACTTCGGTACGCTGCGTATCCCCCACGTCAACAACCAAGACGGGGAAGAGATCGATTTCGAAGCGGAAGCGGAGAAGTGGAAAGCAGGCCTGCGCAAAGAGTCCAAAGTGATCCCCTTCAATCCTGTCTTCCTGAGCAAGGATGTCTTCGTGATGGGGATCTATTTCATCTTCTTCTTCTACCTGGTCTTTTACCACTTCGAGTTCGCGATGGATCCGATCAACTTTGACCCGGCCGATCCTCTCAAGACGCCGACGCATATCTATCCCGAGTGGTATTTCCTCTGGAGTTATGAGATTCTGCGCCCCTTCTCCAAGAACGTGGGACTTATCGCCTTCGGTTTTGCCCAGGTGATTTTCTTCCTGCTTCCTTTCCTGGATCGCAGTCCCAACGTGGCGCCTGCCAATCGCAGGGGCCTCTTCGCACTGTGGTTCTGGATCTTGCTGGTCGACATGGTCGTCCTGACGATTATGGGGAAACTGCCTCCGACGGTCGCCGCTTACGCCTTGATCGGAAAGATCGCGGCCTTGACCTTTATCGGTCTCTGGATCGTCCTCCCCTTCATCACCAAAATGGAAAAAGTACTCAAAGGAGGGCGTAAATCATGAAAGAGTTGAAAATTCTCGCCGTCGTCATCTTCTTCACCCTAGTGACCTACTGGGGTGTCGAGCCGTACGCACATTCGGTCATGCACAAACATGTGGAGTTCAAAAACTTCAAATATTCCGATTTGAAACCGATCTCCGCCAAAGGGGATGCGGCCAAGGGGAAGGCGCTTGCCGCGGCTTGTGCCGGATGTCACTCCATCAAAGCGGCCAATATGCCCGCTCCCATGGATCCTCTGAGCGCTGCGAAAACCTACGGTGTCAATCCCCCCGATCTGAGCCTGGCCGGTGCTCTGCTGGATGAGAAGTACTTGGCTCACTTCCTCAAAGATCCCGCGCATACGGCTCTGGTCGCTGCCAAGTTCAAGAAACGCCCCTTCCCCATGCCTCCCATGGCGACGGACGATCAGAGTGCGGCGGATCTGGTGGCCTACTTCAAGTCGATCGCTCCCAAAGAGGTCAAACCGAAGGAAGCTTTCGAATTTGCCTGTGGACGCTGCCATGCGGTTCGTTACGACAAATGGACGCAGATGGGTCAAACCCCCAAGACCAAGTCCAACATCGTCACGGGTGACGATATCGATCTGTTGAAGTTCAAAGAGAAAGTTGCCGATTACAAAGCCCATCTGGCCAAGTACCTCGGAAAACTTCCTCCCGATCTTTCGACGATCGTTCGCTCTCGGGGTGAACACTACCTCAAGACCTTCGTCGAAAATCCCCAGAATCTGCTCCCCGGTACGGCGATGCCCCGCGTCGGTGTGAACAAAGAGGGATACGAGAAGGTTTACCAGTATCTGGAAGAGGTCGGAGATCCCAGCAAACCCAAACGTGAAGCAGTCGGCCCCTGGGTCATTGGCTACTTTATCATCTTTGCTTTCCTGGCATATCTCTGGTACAAATCCAACTGGAAAGGCCTGAAGTAAACTTTTGAAGCGGCCTCTGGGCCGTTTCGATCTACTTGATTCTCCTCATTTTCTTTTCAACACCTTTTCGATACTCTCTATCATTATTTTCGAGATCACATCTTTAGGATAAAAAGGTCTTCATGCTTATCGACAGTTATGGCCGCAGGGTCGATTACCTTCGAGTTTCCGTCACCGAACGTTGCAATTTTCGCTGCCAATACTGCATGCCGGAGAAACCCTTCAGCTGGGTGCCGCAGGAGAATCTGCTCAGTTTCGAGGAGCTTTTCAAATTTATCAAACTCGCCATCGACGAAGGGGTGCGCAAGATCCGCATCACCGGAGGGGAGCCGCTGCTTCGCCAGGATCTCGACCGTTTCGTGGCGATGATCCACGACTATGCTCCCGAGATCGATTTGGCGTTGACCACCAACGGCTATCTCCTGAGCGAGACGGCACAGAAGCTTCGGGATGCGGGACTCAAACGGATCAACATCTCCCTCGATTCTCTCAAGCCCGCCGTCGCGGCACAAATCGCTCAGAAAAACGTCCTGGGCAAGGTCCTGGAGGGGATCGACAAAGCGATGGAGGTGGGTCTGGGGATCAAGATCAACATGGTCCCCCTCAAAGGGATCAACGACGGTGAAATTCTGGATCTGCTGGAGTTCGCCAGGGAGCGGGGGATCCGGATCCGTTTTATCGAATATATGGAAAATGCCCACGCCGGAGAGATTCGAGGGCTGCTGGGCAAAGAGATCCTCGAAGAGATAAAAAAGCGTTACACCATTCATAAGCTGGGACGTGCAGGTGCAAGCCCCTCTTTCAACTACGAAATTGAGGAGAACGGCTACGTTTTCGGCCTGATCGATCCGCACAAACACGATTTTTGCGAAAGCTGCAACCGCATTCGCCTCACCGCCGAGGGGCATCTGATCCCCTGCCTCTATTTCGACGAAGCCCAGAGCATCGCCGAAGCGGTGCGAGCCGGAGACGTGGATGCCGCGGCACAGATTCTGGCTCAGGTGCTCCGGGACAAGCCCAAAGAGAACCGCTGGAGCGAAACCGAAAACGAAGGCTCGAGCCGGGCGTTTTACGA
>CAYUXG010000049.1:0-6632 GCA_964448735.1 uncultured Nitratifractor sp.
AGGGTGTCCCGGTTGAACGTGCTCAGAAAACGTCCCGCCTGAGCGAAGGCATCTTTGTCGCAGACGAGGAGCATTTGGGACGATTCGCTTTGAGGAATCCTTTGGAGGATCAGAGGAAACTCGGCATGGTAATCCCGGCAGAAAATCTCTTCCGCAACGATCAAGCCCCGAGCCTCGACGGCCCTCTCCACGGCGGAGCGGAGGGTGGGGTGACGACCCACGGAGTCGCCGAGATAGTAGATGCCGATACGGTTTTTCATGGTTTTTTCTCCTCCTCTTTCCAGCATAGGATTATCGGTTGATTATAACGAACACGTAATGCACATTTGGGTATAATCGCCTCATTTTAGACGCCACCACAGAGGATAGAACGCCGATGGATTACAAAGAAACGCTGCTGTTGCCCAAAACCGATTTCCCCATGCGGGGGAACCTCCCGAAAAACGAACCTCTCCGTTATAGGAAATGGTACGAAGAGGGAGCCTACGAGCGAATGAAAAAAAACCGCGAAGGGCGGGAGATGTTCACTCTGCACGACGGCCCTCCCTATGCCAACGGAGAGATCCACATCGGCCACGCGCTGAACAAGATCCTCAAAGATATGATCGTCAAGCACCACTATTTCCAGGGCAAAGCCGTGCGCTATACCCCCGGCTGGGATTGCCACGGATTGCCCATCGAGCAGAAGGTTGAAGAGCGCATCGGCAAGGAGAAAAAAGAGCAGATGCCCGTTTCCAAGTTTCGGGCTCTGTGCCGGGAGCATGCGGCGAAGTACATCGAGATCCAGAAAGAGGGCTTCAAATCCCTCGGAGTCATCGGGGATTGGGAAAATCCCTACGTGACGATGGATTTTCGCTTCGAGGCGGCGATCTACCGAACGCTCTGCGACGTGGCCAAGAGAGGGCTTCTCGTCGAGCGGAACAAACCGGTCTTTTGGTCCTGGGCGGCCGAGAGTGCCCTGGCCGATGCGGAAGTGGAGTATAAGGACAAAGAGGACTACAGTATCTACGTCGCCTTCGAGCTTTCCGACAAGGCCAAGGAGGAGCTCGACCTGCACGGCAAGGCGGCCATCGTCATCTGGACGACGACTCCCTGGACCCTGCCGGCCAACACCGGTATCGCCCTGGCTCCCGGGGAGATGTATGTCCTCACCGGCGACGGCTACATCGTCGCCGAGAGCCGCTACGACGCGTTGATCGAAGAGGGGGTCGTCGCGGGACAGGCAGAGCGCAAGATCTCTGCGAAAGAGTTGGAGAACAAGCTGGCGATCAATCCCCTCAACGGCCGAAGCTCCCATATCATTCTGGGCGATCACGTGGAGCTCGACGGAGGAACGGGAGCGGTGCATACCGCCCCGGGCCACGGAGAGGACGACTACTTTGCGGGGTTGCGCTACGGGCTCGAGGTTTTGATGCCGGTGGATGATCAAGGGCGCTACGACGAGAGCGTGGTGGGCCATCAGCTCCTGCCCGAGCCGGAGCGTTTCGTGGGGATGCACGTCTTCGACGCCAACGAAGAGATTCTGAAGCTCCTCGGCGACGCGCTGTTGCAATCTTCGCGCTTCGTCCACTCCTATCCCCACTGCTGGCGGACCAAAAAGCCGGTGATCTACCGGGCGACCAAACAGTGGTTTATCGCCGTGGACGAGACTCCCGAAGGGGCCGATGCGAGCCTGCGCAAGATCGCTTTGCGGGGGATCGACGAGACCGTTTTCTACCCCGACTGGGGGCGCAATCGCCTGCGCTCCATGGTCGAGGGGCGCCCCGACTGGTGCATCTCCCGCCAGCGCACCTGGGGCGTACCCATCGCCTTTTTCCGGGTCAAGAAGACCAAAGAGGTGCTTCTGGACGAGAAGGTGCTCAACTTCGTCGCGGCGATCTTCGAGCGCGAAGGGTGCGACGCCTGGTACGACCGTCCCATCGCCGAGCTGCTCTATCCCGGCAGCGGCTACGCTCCCGAAGAGCTGGAGAAGGTCGACGATATCCTCGACGTCTGGTTCGACAGCGGTTCGACCTGGAACGCGGTGCTCAAATCCCGCAACTACGACGCCGGAGAGTTTCCCGCCGACATGTATCTGGAGGGGTCGGACCAGCACCGCGGATGGTTCCAGAGCTCGCTGCTGCTTAGCAGCGCGATCAATTTCCATCCTCCCTATCGCTCGATCCTTACCCACGGCTTCACGGTGGATGAAAACGGGGAGAAGATGTCCAAGTCCCGGGGCAACGTGGTCGCCCCCCAGAAGGTTACCCAGCAGTACGGATCGGAGATCCTGCGGCTCTGGGTGGCGTTGAGCGATTATCAGAGCGACTTGAAAATTAGCGACGGCATCCTCAAGCAGACGGCGGAGCAGTATCGCAAGATCCGCAACACCTTCCGCTTCCTCCTGGCCAACGTCAACGATCTAGAATCGACGCTCCCTCCCGAAGAACTGGGAGAGTTGGATCGCTGGATTCTGGCGCACGCTTCGAAGCTCTTCGCCGACGTGAAAGAGCTGTTCGACGCCTACGAGTTTGCCAAGGGCTTGTCGCTGCTCAACCGATTCCTGACCAACGAGCTCAGCGGCATCTACATGGATATCTGCAAAGACCGGCTCTACTGCGACGCGGCGCAGAGTCCTACGAGGCGTGGAGCCCAGACGGCGATGGCCCTCATCGCTTCGAGGATGCTGGTGCTCATCGCGCCGATTCTGACCTACAGTGCCGACGAGATTCTCGACTATGCCCCCGAAGTGGTCTCGGGAGGAAAGAGCTCGGTCTTCGATCTGGAGTACGAAGCACTCGGCGAGATCGAAGCTCCCTTCGACGACGGAATGCTCCTGGCGGCACGGGAAGCCTTCTCGGAAGAGGTGGACCGGCTCAAGAAGGAGAAAAAGGTCAAAGCGACGCTGGAGCTTGCCATCGGCGCGCAAGAGGGGATTTTCCCGTTGAAAGATTCGAAAGATTTGGAGGATTGGTTCGTCGTCAGCGAAGTGAGCCCCTCTCCCGAGGGCGAAGAGCTCGGAAGCTTCGAAGCGGAGGGCCGACGCTTCACGATCCACCGCGCAAGCGGATACAAGTGCCCCCGCTGCTGGCGCTACAGCGCCGAGAGAGAGGGTGAACTGTGCGAGCGCTGCGCAAAGGTGCTGCATGGTTGATCTGAGCCGTCCCGTCGGCTGGGAAGTGATCGTCGCTTCGATCGGTTTCATCGCACTCTGCGTCGCAGCGGGACTGCTCGCCGTCGCCTACTACAAACGCAAACGACATCAAGAAGAGGAAACATCGTGATCACCCTCAAAGAAGCACTGAAGAAAAGCAAAGAAGAGCTCTCCGAGATTCGCCGTGAGTTGCGGCGCAGATCGGAAGCCAACGGGCTCAATGCCGTGATCGCCTTCGACGAGGCGGGCGAGGGCGTGCCCATTCTCGTGAAAGACAATATCCAGGTCAAAGGATGGAGCGTCACCTGCGCCTCGAAGATCCTCCAGGGCTACGTCGCTCCCTACAATGCCACGGTGGTCGAAAATCTCCTGGCGGCGGGGATGGCGCCTTTCGGTCGGGCCAATATGGACGAGTTCGCCATGGGATCGACGACCGAGAGCAGCTTCTACGGCCCCACGCTCAACCCCCACGACAAGAGCCGGGTGCCCGGAGGCTCCTCGGGAGGCTCCGCCGCCGCGGTCGCCGCGGGTGAAGCGATCGCCGCGCTGGGGAGCGACACGGGCGGCTCCATCCGCCAGCCCGCCGCCTACTGCGGCGTCGTGGGCTTCAAACCGACCTACGGCCGCGTCAGCCGCTACGGCTTGGGAGCCTACGCCTCGAGCCTGGATCAGATCGGGCCCATTGCGCAAAATGTCGAGGATGCGGCGATTCTCTACGATGCGATCAAGGGCCACGACCCCAAAGACTCCACCAGTGCCCAATTTGAAAAAAAACCGATCTTCGGCAACATCGACCCGGATCGCAAACTCAAAATCGCCGTCATCGACAATTACGTTGCGGAAGCTTCTCCCGCCGTACAGCGGGCCCACGAAGAGGCGCTCAAGGCGCTCGAAGCCGAGGGGCACACGATCGTGCACAAAGAGCTCTCCAACACCAAATACGACATCGCCGCCTACTACATCGTCGCCACCGCCGAAGCGGCGACGAACCTGGCGCGCTACGACGGCATCCGCTACGGTCGGCGCTGCGAAGATCCGAAGAATCTGGAGGATCTCTACTTCCGCACCCGCAGCGAAGGCTTCGGAGAGGAGGTAAAAAGGCGCATTCTGCTGGGCAACTTCGTCCTCTCGGCGGGGTATTACGACGCCTATTACCTCAAAGCCCAGAAGGTCCGCCATCTGATCCGCGACGAGTTCAACCGGGTCTTCGAAGAGGCGGATCTGATCCTCTCTCCCGTGGCGCCCTCCGTAGCTCCCGAGCTCGGAGCCCTGGCCGACCCGCTGGAGATGTACAAGAGCGACATGTACACCATCGCCGTCAACCTGGTGGGCTTGCCCGGCATCAGCCTGCCGATTATGAAAGACCCCGAAACCGCAATGCCCGTAGGGCTGCAGCTGCTGGCGAAAGCCTTCGACGAATCGACCCTCTTTGACGGTGCCGCCAGCCTGGAGCGGGCCGTCGATTATCACACCTAAGGAGACCCCATGCGAATCAAAATGCGCGCCCTGACTTTCGAAGATGTTCTGCTGGTTCCCCAGCACTCCACCGTTTTGCCCAAAGAGGTTTCCCTCAAAAGCCGCCTGAGTAAGCGCGTCGGCCTCAACACCCCCATCGTCTCCGCCGCGATGGACACCGTCACCGAGCACAAAGCCGCCATCGCCATGGCCCGACTGGGAGGCATCGGCATCATCCACAAAAACATGGATATCGCCACCCAGGCTCTCGAAGTCAAAAAGGTCAAAAAGAGCGAAAGCGGCATCATCATCGACCCGATCTTCATCGGCCCCGACGCCACCGTCGCCGAAGCCGACGCGATGATGGCGGAGTATCGTATCTCCGGAGTCCCCGTCGTCGATGAACAGCGCAAGCTGCTGGGGATCATCACCAACCGCGACATGCGTTTCATCACCGACAAAAGCCTCAAAGTCCGGGAAGTGATGACCCCCATGCCTCTGGTGACGGCCAAGAAAGGCACGTCGCTGGACGAAGCGGCCAAAGTGCTGCAAAAGCACAAGATCGAGAAACTTCCCATCATCGACGACGAGGGGAGACTCCAGGGGCTCATCACCATCAAGGATATCGAGAAGCGGGAGCAGTATCCCGATGCCAACAAGGATGAGTTCGGCCGTCTGCGCGTCGGTGCGGCGATCGGCGTGGGGCAGCTCGACCGGGCCGAGGCGCTGGTAGAGGCGGGCGTGGACGTGATCGTGCTCGATTCGGCCCACGGCCACAGCCAGGGGATCATCGACACTCTTAAAGAGATCAAAGCCCATCTCGACGTGGACGTGATCGCGGGCAACATCGCCACGGGTGCGGCGGCGGCGGATCTGATCGAAGCGGGCGCCGACGCGGTCAAGGTAGGCATCGGACCCGGCTCCATCTGTACCACCCGCATCGTCGCGGGTGTGGGCGTGCCTCAGATCAGCGCCATCGACGAGGTGGCCCAGGTGGCCAACCCCATGGGCGTACCCGTCATCGCCGACGGAGGAATCAAATACTCCGGCGACATTGCCAAGGCGCTGGCCGTAGGGGCGAGCTCCGTGATGCTCGGCTCCGCTCTGGCGGGGACCTACGAAGCTCCCGGAGAGATGATCATCTACAACGGCCGACAATTCAAAGAGTACCGGGGCATGGGCTCCATCGGCGCCATGACCAAAGGGAGCACCGACCGCTACTTCCAGGAGGGCACGGCTGCGGACAAGCTGGTTCCCGAAGGGATCGAAGGGCGCGTCCCTTACCGCGGCAAGATCGCCGACGTGATCCATCAGATGACAGGAGGGCTGCGCTCTTCGATGGGCTATTGCGGTTCCAAAGATATCCCCACCTTCTGGGAAAAGGCCGAATTCGTCGAAATCACCAGCGCCGGACTCAAAGAGTCCCACGTCCACGACGTGACGATCACCAAAGAGAGCCCCAACTACCATAGTTGAGCCCGTTCTCTTCTTGGGCTCTTTTCGCCCATTCCTTCCTGCCTATTTCATACGAAAGCGACGTTCCGAGATGAATCACGACAAGATCGAAAAGCTTCTTAAGCGACTGGAAGAGACCGAAGCGGAACTCTCCGCCGAACTTGCCAAAGGTGCCCAAGAGGCGAAGTGCGACTTCTCTTCCCAGCGCATCCCCCTCTGGCGCTACATTCGTTCGGGGAAGCTCAGCTATCTACTGACGGTGCCTTTTATCTACGGGATGATCATCCCTGCCGTGATCATGGATGCGGGGGTCGAGATCTACCAAGCGGTCTGCTTTCCGATCTACGGCATCCCCAAAGTCCGTCGAAGCGACTATATCGTTTTTGATCGGCATCGTCTGAATTACCTCAACCTTTTGCAGAAATTCAACTGCCTCTACTGCGCCTATTTTAACGGCCTGATCGCCTACGTGAGGGAGATCGCGTCGCGAACCGAGCAGTTTTGGTGCCCGATCCGCCACGCCCGCAGAGTCCGGGGCGTGCATCGTCGCTATTGGCATTTCCTGCGCTACGGCGACGGAGAGGATCTT
>CAYUXG010000050.1:0-6557 GCA_964448735.1 uncultured Nitratifractor sp.
CGTCAAGAGCGCCAAACCAACGTGGGCAAGCTCCAGCTGCTCTCGGAGTTTCAAGAAGACCCCTTCAAAAAGCTGCTCGAGCCACCCAAGATCGAAGAGCCGCCCACCATCGGCAACCCCTTCGGCATCATCTCCGCCATCTCCTATCTGAAAAAGCTTCAGGGGGATCAACAGGCTTACGAGGAGAGTTTCCAAACGCTCCAGAGCACGATTCGTCAGTTGCAGGAGGAGCGCAAAGTCTTGAATGAAATGCTCCATTTTCAACCCGCAAGCAGAGAGTTGCGCGAGCGTCTCCTCCAGATCGACAAGGAGATCGAAGTCCTCCGTCCAACCTACGAAATCTTCAAAACCACCCGGGACGTCTACAACAAAAAGATCGACGAGATCCGTCTCAAGCTCAACGAAGAGATCAAGCGGGAAATCGAAAAGGCCGCCACCATCGGGGGGATCATCCTCTTCCTTTTCATCCTCTTTCTGATCTTCAAGCACCTCGTGCGCCGCTACCTCTCCGACAAGGAGAGCTTCTACACCATCAACAAGGTCTCCAACTTCCTCTTCATCACCGTGACGGTCTTGACGCTGCTCTTTGCTTACATCGAAAACGTCAACTACATGGTGACGATCCTGGGGTTCGCCTCCGCGGGGATCGCCATCGCCATGAAAGATTGGTTCATGTCGCTCATGGGGTGGTTCGTCATCGTCCTGGGCGGGAGCATCCACGTGGGGGACCGGATCAAAGTGGTGCGCAACGGCACGGAGTACGTAGGGGACGTGGTGGATATCTCCCTGCTCAAGATGACGATCCAGGAGGATATCACCCTGACGACCTACATGCACAACCGCAGGGCGGGGAGGATCATCTTCGTGCCGAACAACTACGTCTTCACCGATATGATCGCCAACTACTCCCACGCCGGGCTCAAGACGGTCTGGGACGGGATCGATTTTAACATCACCTTCGACTCGGACGCTTCCCGGGCGGCGCAGATCGCCAAAGAGGTGGCCAAAAAATACTCCAAAGGCTACACCGACATCACCCGCAAGCAGCTCAACAAGCTGCGCAGCAGCTATCACCTGAAAAACACCAACGTCGAGCCTCGAGTCTTTAGCTTTATCGAAGAGTACGGAGTGCGCGTGAGCGTCTGGTACCTGACCAACGCCTTCGCGACGTTGACGCTGCGTAGCACGATCAGCAGCGAGATTCTCGAGAGGATCAAGGCCGAGCCTGCGATCGCCCTGGCTTATCCCACCCAATCGATGTATCTCGCGCGCCCCATTCCTTCCCCCGCCAAGAGGGAAGAAAAGATCGAAGAAGATGAACAAAAAAGAGGTGAAGCGTGAGCAAAGAGAGGGTCTATTTCAAAACCTTCGGCTGTCGGACCAACCAGTTCGATACCCAGGTGATGATGAGCCGTCTGGAGGATTTCGAGCTGAGCGACGACGAGATGCAGGCGGAGCTCGTGGTGGTCAACTCTTGCACCGTCACCAACGGCGCCGACGCGACGGTGCGGGGCTACATCAACGCCCTGCGGCGAAAAAACCCGGATGCCCGGGTGATCCTCGCCGGCTGCGGTGCGCACTCCAAAGGCGAAGAGCTCTTTCGAAGCGGCAAACTCTTCGGAGTGATGGGCCACTCGGAGAAAGAGAAGATCAATACGCTTTTGAAGCGGGAGAGCAGCTTCTACGAGATCGGGGATTTGGAGCATATCGACGAAACCGTCGTAGAGGAGTTCGTCGGCAAGAGCCGGGCGTTTATCAAGGTCCAGGAGGGGTGCGACTTTCGATGCAGCTACTGCATCATCCCCTACGTGCGGGGCAATGCCCGCAGCCACGATCCCGAAAAGGTCGCCGAGCAGGTGCGGCGCCTGGCGGCCAACGGATTCGGGGAATTCATCCTCACGGGGACCAACGTGGGCAGCTACGGCAAAGACCGGGGCACGAGTATGGCCCGCCTGCTCAAACGCCTCAGCGGGATTCGGGGTGTGCGGCGCATCCGTATCGGGAGCCTGGAGCCGATCCAGATCGACGAAGAGTTTCGTGAACTGCTGCACGAGCCGTGGATGGCGAGGCACCTGCACATCGCCCTGCAGCACACCAGCGACCGGATGCTGGAGCTGATGAACCGGCGCAATCGGTACGAGGAGGATCTGCGGCTCTTCGAAGAGTTGGCCGAGGCGGGCTACGCCCTGGGGACCGACTTCATCGTCGGGCATCCGGGCGAAGGGGAACGGGAGTGGCGCGAAGCGATGGAGCGGATCGAGCGGTTGCCGCTTACGCATCTGCACGCCTTTACCTATTCGCCCAGAGAGGGGACGCCCTCCGCCTCCATGGGCACGCCCGTGCGGGGCGACATCGCCAAAGCCCGCCATCGGGAGATCACGCAGCGCGTCCGGGAAAAGAATCTGCACTTTCGCCAAACACACAACCGAGGGCTGCAGGTCTTGATCGAGACGGGATCGGAGGGAGTCTATCAGGGCTTCGATCAGTACTACAACCGGATCTTGGTGGAGAGCGACGAAGATTTGACCCATACCTGGATCTACGTCGAAGAGGCGCAAGCCCAAAAGGAGGGGAACCGTGCCCGTTATCCGATCTAGAAATCTCAAGATCGCCCTCGGCGGCGTGCTGCTGCTCTTTTTGATCGGGATTTTTCTGCTTGTGCGGGATCATGCCCGGACCATCAGCGGGGAGCAGATGAAGGTCCTGATGCAAAAGCAGCTGGTGCGGCGGGTCGTGAGGGAGGATCCCTGGCTCTATCTCAAGACGTCGAAGATGCTCTATCGGATTCCGGTGGATGCGGTCGATCTGAAAAAGGTCGCCCGCCACTATCCCGTGGAGATGAAAGAAGCCCCCTCGGTCTATCTTATCGGCGCAGGAGTGATCCTTCTTCTCTTGGCGGGCGGGCTGGGATTTTTCGCCCTCTACCGCCGCAAGGAGTTGCCGCTTCACTCTCAAAAAGAGCGCCGGGCGGCATCTACTCCCGGGCCGGAAATCGAACGGATCCGGCCGATTCATTCGCGGGTGAAGTTCTCCGACGTGGCGGGGATCGAAGAGGTCAAAGAGGATCTTCGCGAAGTGATCGACTTTCTCAAGCATCCGGGGCGCTATCGCAAGCTCGATATCCGCCTTCCCAAAGGGATCCTTCTCGTCGGCCCTCCCGGCGTGGGCAAAACCTACGTGGCCAAAGCGGTCGCGGGGGAAGCGGGAGTGCCCTTTTTCTACCAGAGCGGCGCGAACATCGTGGAGATCTACGTAGGCATGGGGGCGAAGCGGGTGCACGAACTTTTCCAGGCGGCGAAGCGCTCGGCTCCGAGCATCATCTTCATCGACGAAATCGATGCGGTGGGCAAGAGCCGCGGGAAGATCGGCAACGACGAGCGGGAAGCGACGCTCAACCAGCTCTTGACGGAGATGGACGGCTTCGAGAGCAGTTCGGGGGTGATCGTCATGGCGGCGACCAACCGGATGGAGATGCTCGATAGCGCTCTGCTGCGTCCGGGGCGTTTCGACCGCAGGGTGCACATCTCCCTGCCCGAGCGCGAAGATCGCCGGCGGATTCTGGAGCTCTATCTCCGGCGCAAGCCCCATCGGGTCGATTTGGAACGTCTGGCCCACGCCACGGTGGGATTCAGTGCCGCGGCACTCTCGACGCTGGTCAACGAAGCGGCGTTGCACGCTCTGAGAGAGGGGCGCAAAGAGATCTTCGACGAGGATTTCGAAGCGGTGCGCGAACAGGTGATCTCGGGCAAACGCAAGATCCTCAGTTTCAGCGAGGAGGAGCGCAAAATCCAGGCAGTCTATCAGTCGGGCAAGGCGCTGGTGGCCACCTGGCTGGATGTTCCTTACGAAAAGATCGGGATCGTCACCACGCGATTGCAGGAGGCGGACCGGGAGATCGCCTCCCGGACGGATCGACTCAACCGGATCAAAGTGTTTCTCGCCGGAAGCGTGGCGACCCGCATGGTCTTCGACGAGCAGTTCAGCAACGCGGCGGAGGATTTGGCGCGGGCGCAGAGAGAAGCGAAGAGAATGATCTTCGAAGAGGGGATGTGCGACGGGGTCGTCCCCCGCCCCGACGAGTCCGAAGAGCTCCTGACGGAGATCTACGAAGAGTTGAGTTTGATGCTCAAAAAGCTCGAAGAGGCGCGAAAGGCGATCGAGGAGCATCTGTTGAGTTACGAAAATATTCGCATCGAGGAAGCGAGGGAGATTCTGCGTGGTCTATTTTAGCGGATTCGCGTTTCGCGACGAGTCGGGACTTTTCGATGATTGGCTCTTAAGGAGCGACTATACGGTCGCAGGTTTTAGCTACGGGGCGATCCGGGCGCTGGAGTACGCCCATGCCAGCCGCCGCCGCATCGAGCGGCTCATCCTCCTCTCTCCTGCCTATTTTCAGGAGACCAAAGAGCGTTTCCGGCGTCTGCAACTGGAGGCTTACGCCAAAGATCCCCAAAAGTATCTGCAGCGTTTCGCCCTGCGATGCGTCGAACCGTGCCAGGATCTCGACGTTGCGCCCTATCTGGGGGAGGGGAGCGAAGAGGAGCTGCGCCATCTGCTCGAGTATCGTTGGGATCGGGCCAAATTCGACGCGCTTCGAAAGCGCGGGACGAAGATCGAGATCTTCCTGGGGGGCAAAGATCGGATCGTCGATACGGAGGCGGCCCGCCGCTTTTTTTCGCAAGTCGGGATCTGCTATTTCATCAAAGAGGCGGGGCATCTCCTGCGTCCGCTCTTGAAATCCGAATCGAGCAAGGAGGATGCAAATGGATGAGAGAAAAAGTAGCCCGGTGGTGGTGATCACCGGCTGCTCCAGCGGGATCGGCCGCGTCACCGCCCGCTATCTCAAAGAGCGCTTGATCACGGTCGTGCCGACGGCCCGCACCGAGGAGGAGGTCGCCGAGTTGCGCGCCGAAGGCTTCGAAAACGCCATGAAGCTCGACGTGCGCCGCAGCGAGGAGATCGCCGCGGTGATCCGGGAGGTGACGGCACGCGAGGGGAGCATCGACGTCTGGTTCAACAACGCCGGCTACGGCCAGATGGGGGCGGTGGAGGATCTGCCCGTCGAGGCGCTCAGAGAGCAGTTCGAGACCAACCTCTTCGGTCTGCACGAGTGCACGCGGCAGATCCTGCCCGTCATGCGCCGCCAGGGCCGAGGCACGATCATCCAGCACAGCTCCGTGCTGGGGCTCGTCTCCCTGCCGATGCGAGGAGCCTACAACGCCAGCAAATACGCCGTGGAGGGGCTCACCGATACCCTGCGCCTGGAGCTTGCAGGCAGCGGCATCCACGTGGTGCTGCTCAATACCGGTCCCGTCAGCAGCCGTTTCCGCGAAAACGCCCTGCGCACCCTCCACAAGCTCGACATCGACGCTTCGCGCTGGAGCAGTCTCTACCGCAAAGCGCTGCGGGGCGAAGCGAAGAGGGTGCCCTTCAACCTCCCGCCCGAGGCCGTCGCCTCCGTCGTGCACCGCATCGTGCTCAGCGACGACCCCGCACCGCGCTACTACATCACCAAAGCCACCTGGCTTTTGGGCGTCGCCAAGCGTCTTTTGAGCACCCGCATGCTCGATCGGCTGCTTTTGAAGATATAATAGCCCCACAGAGAAAGCGAAGGAGTCAAAACGATGGACACCATTCATATCGGAGTCGTCACGACGAGCGACCGGGCCAGCCGGGGGATCTACGAAGACATCTCCGGCAAGGCGATCATGGAGACGATGCAAGAGTATCTCAAAAACGAGCTGGAGTTTCACTACCGCTGCGTCCCCGACGAGATGCATATCATCGAAGAGGCGCTCTTGGATCTCGCCCGGGACAAGAAGTGCGACCTGGTCGTCACCACCGGAGGCACGGGCCCCGCTCCGCGGGACGTGACGGTGGATGCCACCCTCGCCGTCTGCGACAAGATCCTGCCCGGTTTCGGAGAGCAGATGCGGGCGGTGAGCCTGCAATACGTGCCCACGGCGATCCTCTCCCGGCAGACGGCAGGGATCTGCTGCTCGACGCTCATCATCAACCTTCCCGGCAAACCCAAGTCGATCCGGGAGTGCCTCGATGCGGTCTTTCCCGCCGTACCTTACTGCATCGATCTCATCGGCGGTGGCTACATGGTCACCGACGACGAAGTGATCCAAGCCTTCCGGCCCAAAGGCAAATGAGGATGAACCTGGAATCGATCGAACGGCACTTCGACGAGATCTACGCCGAGCTGGAAAAGGAGGTGATGGCGATCCTCTCCGATCAGAGTCTGGACAAGCGCGAAACCAACCTGCGCATGAAGCCTCTGAGCTCGACCAAGCAGATCCTCCAAAACGCCCTGGAGAGTATCCGTATGGTCGATCGCCTGGCCCGGGAGGAGCTGGAAAAGGATTGAGCGAAGTCAAATCGTCGCCTTTTCAAAAAGGCTAAAATAGATCTACGCGAATTTCTCCGAAAGGCTTGAAGATGGATACCAGCTTCGATATGTTCATCGAGACGGAAGTCCCCGAAAATCAGCTCATCATCTCCCGCACCGACCTCAAGGGCGTCATCACCTACGTCAACGAAACCTTCGCCCA
>CAYUXG010000051.1:0-6555 GCA_964448735.1 uncultured Nitratifractor sp.
AAGCCCAGATGGCTGACCCGACGGAGCCGGGGTATGAAGCGGCTCTCTTCCTCCTCTTCGAAATCGATGAGGTAGCCGAGCTGGAGGATGGAGTGGCGGGCACCGTAGAAGCGGTAGTAGCTCCGCATGGAGCGTTCGGTCAGGATCGTGACGATGAGGTCTTCGTTTTTGGCCGGGCGGAGACGGAGGATGAAGCCTTTCATCGATTCATGAGCCTTTTATGCACTTTTCGATAAAATCCAGAGATTTATGGATCGAAAGACCCTACTAAAAACACGATTAAGGTTGGCTTATGAGAGATCTTTATACCTCTTTCAAGGATAACTGCGGCTTCGGTCTGCTGGCTTCCATCGACAACGTTCCCACCCATAAAAATCTCAACGATGCCGTCACGGCGCTCTCGAGGATGATGCACCGCGGCGCCATCGCCGCCGACGGAAAGACCGGCGACGGAAGCGGACTGCTGCTCTCCATCCCCCGAAAGTTCTTCGCCAAAGTGGCGAAGGCGGAGGGGATCGTCCTGCCCGAGCACTACGCCGTGGCGATGATTTTCCACAAAAATCCCGAAGACCTCGAAACGGTCAAAGAGGTCTGCGAGCGCAACGACCTGATGCTCTACTACACCCGCGAGGTTCCCATTGACACCAACGCCCTGGGAGAGCAGGCACTTTCCACGCTGCCGACGATCACCCAGGTCTTCGTCGCCCCCAACTCCCTGATGGGAGCCCGGCGCTTCGACGCTCTGGTCTATCTCTCCCGCAAAGAGATCGAGCATGCGCTCAAAAATGACCCCGACTTCTACATCGCCTCCTTCTCCTCCAGCGTCGTCTCCTACAAGGGACTGGTGATGCCGACGCATATCCAGGAGTTTTACCCGGATCTGGCCGATCCCGATTTCGAGATCGCCTTCTGCCTCTTCCACCAGCGTTTCTCCACCAATACGCTGCCCCAGTGGAAGCTCGCCCAACCCTTCCGCAGCATTGCCCACAACGGAGAGATCAACTCCGTCACCGCCAACCGCTTCAACGTCCAGACCAAATGTGAACAGATCGAAAGCGACGTCTTCACCCGGGAAGAGTTGGACCGGTTGCTTCCCATCATCCAGGAGGGGATGAGCGATTCAGCGAGTCTGGACAACTTCTTCGAATTTCTACGGGTCAACGGCGTGGACTTTTTCAAAGCCGCCCGGGCGATGATCCCGGCTCCCTGGCAAAACGCTCCCCATATGGACGCGGATCTGCGGGCCTTCTACGAATACACCTCTACCTGCTTCGAGCCCTGGGACGGTCCCGCCGCGGTGAGCATGACCGACGGGCGCTACATCGGCTGCGTCCTGGACCGCAACGGCCTGCGCCCCTCCAAATACATCATCACCAAAGACCGCCGGCTGCTCATCGCCTCCGAATACGGCGTGCTGCAGCTGCCCGACGAAGAGATCGTCGAGCGGGGCCGTCTCCAATCCGGCGAAATGATGGGACTGGATCTCAAATACGGCACCGTTCTCAAAAGCAGTGATATCGACGAGTACCTCAAGACCCGTCTGCCCTACAGCAAATGGCTCAACGAGCACATGACCTATCTGCAGGAGTACATGGCCGATCCCTTCTCCACGGTGGAGGTTCCTTCCGACGAAGTCATGGAGGCCCGGCAGCGCTACTTCAACATCACGCTGGAGGTGATCGAACAGGTGATCGAGCCGATGGCCAAAGAGGGCAAGGAGGCGACCGCCTCCATGGGAGACGATACCCCTCTGGCGGCTTTCAGCGACAAGCAGCGCAACTTCACCGACTTTTTCCGCCAAAAGTTCGCTCAGGTGACCAACCCTCCCATCGACCCGATCCGGGAGCGGGTGGTGATGAGCCTCAATACCGGCTTCGGCGAAATCCGCAACATCCTCAGCGACGACGCGGAGCATGCCAAGCGCCTCAAAACCGTCTCCCCTATCCTGAGCTACGAGAAACTCATCATCCTGGAGGAGTTCGGGAGCGAACACGACCCCAAATACGATCCCGCCTACAAATCGAGACGCTACTACACCGGCTTCAAAGAGGATTTGCGAAAAAGCCTTCACAACGTGGTGGATCTGATCGTCAAAGAGGTGAAGGAAGAGGGAGTCCGTATCATCATCCTGGATGACCATACCCTCGCCGAAGACAACCTGACCATGCCGATGCTGATGGTGGTCAGCCGGCTCAATCATGCTCTGTTGGATGCGGGCGTGCGGCATCTGGTGAGCATCGTCGCCGTCACGGGAGAAGTTTACGACTCCCACTCCGCCGCGGCGCTCATCGCCTTCGGAGCGTCGGCGATCCATCCCTACATGCTCTTCCAGACCGTGGCACAGATCGAGCGGAGGAAAAACCCCGACGTCAATTTGGCTCCGATCCTGAAGAAGGTGCGCAAATCGATCAATGCGGGGTTGCTCAAGATCATGTCCAAGATGGGGATTGCCACGGTCTCGTGCTATCGCAACTCCATGCTTTTCGATATCGTCGGATTGGGGCGGGAGATCACCGACGAGTGTTTCCCCCAAGCAAGAGCCTTGCTGGGAGGCTTGGGTTACGCGGATATCGAAGAGCGGATCCGCCGCTACCATGCCGATGCCTTCGGGCGGGAAACGAAGCATCGGATTTTCCCCCTCAACGTGGGAGGCTTCTACAAATATCTCGATGGGCAGGAGTACCACGACTTCGCCCCGGCAACGGTTCATGCGATTCACCGCCTCGCCATCACCGGCAAAAAGGAGGACTTTGCGGTGCTCAAGAACCGGATCGAGGGGCGGGGACGCAAATTCATCCGGGACTTTTTCGAATTTTCCAGCGATCGGCAGCCGATACCCGTGGAGGAGGTCGAGCCGGTCGAAGCGATCTTCAAACGCTTCTGTACGGCGGCCATGAGTCTGGGATCGATCTCCCCGGAGGCACACGAGTGCCTTGCCGAAGCGATGAACCGCATCGGAGGACGGAGCAACTCGGGGGAGGGGGGCGAAGACGCAGCACGATTCGGTACGATCAAAAACTCCAAGATCAAGCAGATCGCTTCGGGCCGCTTCGGCGTCACCCCCGCCTATCTTCGCAGCGCCGAAGAGATCCAGATCAAGGTGGCCCAGGGAGCCAAGCCCGGTGAGGGGGGGCAACTTCCGGGGCATAAGGTTTCGCCCCTGATCGCACGATTGCGCCATACGGTTCCGGGGATCACGCTTATTTCTCCGCCGCCGCACCACGACATCTACTCCATCGAGGATTTGGCGCAGCTGATCTTCGACCTCAAGCAGGTCAACCCCGACGCCAAGATCGCCGTCAAACTGGTCTCCACCGCCGGAGTGGGCACCATCGCCGCGGGCGTGGCCAAAGCCTACGCCGACAAGATCATCATCTCCGGTGCCGACGGTGGAACCGGTGCGGCTCCCATCGGCTCGATCAAATATGCGGGAAATGCCTGGGAACTGGGTCTGGTCGAAGCCCACAACGCCCTCAAGGCCAACAACCTCCGCGGCTTCGTGGAGCTGGAGACCGACGGTGGGCTCAAGACCGGCATGGACGTGGTCAAAGCCGCCATCTTCGGAGCCGAGAGTTACGCTTTCGGGACCGGTGCCCTGACGGTCATCGGGTGTAAAATCCTGCGTATCTGCCACCTCAACCGCTGCTCCGTCGGCATCGCCACCCAGGAGGAGAAGCTCCGGGAACATTACGAAGGAAGCGTGGAGCGGGTGATCAACTACTTCACCCTGCTGGCGGAGGATGTGCGGGAGATCCTGGCATCCTTGGGCTACCGGAGCCTGGAGGAGATCATCGGCCGCACCGATCTGCTCAAGGTGATCGACGACGAATTCGCCAAGAAGTTCGAGCTCGAGCCCCTGTTGGAGCGTCTGGAGGGTCCCGATACTTGCCAAGAGCCCAGCAACGAGCCCTTCGACAAGAATGAGTACGAAAAAGAGATTCTCAAAGAGGTGATGCCTGCCATTCGCAATCCCAAAGAGTCGGTGCTCGTCGAACGAAGCATCTCCAACCTCAACCGCAGTTTCGGAACGCTCATCTCCGGTGAGATCGCCAAATATTACGGTGACAAGGGCTTGCCCGACAAGACGATCACGATCAACCTCACCGGAACCACGGGCCAATCTCTGGGGGCTTTCCTAATCAACGGAGTCTGCATCCGGGTCCATGGTGCGGGCAACGACTACATCGGCAAGGGAATGAACGGCGGGAAAATCGTCATCACCGGGGATCTGAGCGGAGAAGAGTTCTCCCTGGGCGGCAATACCTGCCTCTACGGCGCTACGGGAGGGAAACTCTTCATCGCCGGGCAGGTGGGCGAGCGCTTCGCCGTGCGCAATTCGGGAGCCATCGCCATCGTCGAAGGCACGGGAGACCACCCCTGCGAATACATGACCGGCGGCGTCGTGGTGATTTTGGGCAAAACGGGAGTCAACTTCGGTGCGGGTATGACCGGCGGAGCCGCCTTCGTCTACGACGAGGCGCACAACTTCGTCGAAGACATCAACCGGGAGCTCATCGAAGTGCTGCGTATCGATACCGAAGATACGGATATCGAGCGTTACTACCTGAAAAAACTGCTCAAAGAGTACTACAACGAAACACAGAGCAAAAAAGCCAAAGAGATCCTGGAGAACTTCCGGGTCGAGATCCGCAACTTCTGGCTGGTACGGCCCAAGGATATGAAAATGCCGCTCAAGATGATCGAGGAGGGAGAATAAGATGTTACGATTTTTTGACCTGGAACGAATCGATGCCGCCAAACGCAACGTAGTGGAGCGGATCAAGGATTTCGAGGAGATTTACGAAATCTTCCCTCCCGAAAAAGCCGCTGAACAGTCGGACCGCTGCATTCAGTGCGGCGATCCCTATTGCCACAACGGATGTCCTCTGCACAATTTCATCCCCCACTGGCTCAAACGCACGGCGGAGCAGGATCTGGAGTTTGCCTTCAACCTCTCGAATGAATCCTCTCCCTTCCCTGAAGTGATGGGGCGAATCTGTCCCCACGACCGTCTCTGCGAAGGGAGTTGCACCCTCAACGACGGCTACGGTGCGATTACCATCGGTTCCGTGGAGGCATTCATCAGTGAAGAGGGATTCAAAAAGGGTCTGCGCCCCCGTTTTTCCAAAGAGAAGACGGGCAAAAAAGTGGCGATTGTCGGAGCCGGCCCCGCCGGTCTCTCGGCAGCGACCTTTTTGCTGCGTGAGGGGATCGATGTGGAGATTTTCGACCGCCAAAATCGCGCCGGCGGTCTTCTGACCTATGGCATTCCCGGTTTCAAGCTCAACAAAAAGGTGATCGAACGCCGCGTCGCTCTTCTCAAAGAAGCGGGAGCGATTTTCCACCAAAATACCGAAGTGGGCAAGGATGTGAGCTTTGCCGACCTCACGGAAAATTTCGATGCGGTCTTCATCGGAGCGGGTGCGACCAAAGGCCGCCGTCCCGGGATCAACGGCGAAGATGCCAAGGGCTGCTATTTGGCGATGGAGTATCTGGTCAATGTCCAGAAGCGCCTCTTCGAAGAGCCTGTGGAAGAAGCGATCGAGGTGCGCGGCAAAAACGTGGTGGTCATCGGCGGCGGGGATACGGCGATGGACTGCGTGCGTACCGCTCTGCGGGAGAAGGCTGCGAGCGTCAAGTGCCTCTATCGCCGGGATGCGCACAATATGCCCGGATCGCGCAAAGAGTACGTCAATGCCAAAGAGGAGGGGGTCGAGTTCGAATTCTACGCCGCTCCCAAAGAGATCCTCAAAAATGAAAAAGGGGAAGTCACCGCCGTGGAGATGGTCAAGACCCGCCTCGGCGAGCCCGACGCTTCCGGTCGCCAGCGGGTAGAGGAGATCCCCGGCAGCGAATTTACCGTCTCTGCCGACGTAGTGATCTTCGCCCTGGGCTTCGACCCGGTGGTATTCCCCTTCTTGGCCGAAAACGGCATCGAGACCGACAAGTGGGGCGCGATCGTCACCGACGAACACTACGAGACGACCAAAGCCGGCGTCTATGCCGGAGGCGACTGCCGTCGGGGAGCCGACCTGGTTGTTACCGCCGTCTACGACGGGCGTGAAGCGGCCCGGGCGATTGCGGAGAAACTTCTCGCTTGATTTCTGGCCGGAGCTTCCGGCTCCTTCTTTCATATCCCTTCACTTTTCTACTGCACAAGTAAGGATTTTGTTGAGATAAAAACTAGGATTATAATGTATGTAAGAATCGGAAGGATGAGGGGAGAAGGCCCGTTCTTCGGAAGCCTACCGAAGAGCGAGGTATTCTGCTTTAGTCGAGGAGTTCGACCTTTTCGGCACTCTTTTCTACGACTGCAGCGACATCCCCTTTGGCAGTTTCGTCCGTGCGCACGAGCAGTAATTTTTTTCCCTCTTGGACCAGTTTTTCCAGATGTTTGGCATCTTCCGCGGCCATGCCCCATTCGATGAGTCCGTCGGCGATTCCGACAAGAGCCGCACCGGCGACGGCACCGCCTAGGAGGCCATTGATGGCCCCGGCTAAGGAAGTACCCGTGGCGACCATCGTACCGACGGCGGGAGCGGTGAAAATGACGCC
>CAYUXG010000052.1:0-6491 GCA_964448735.1 uncultured Nitratifractor sp.
ATTGTAGCATGGAAATAGGCTTTTTCGGGGCTTACGAAAAAGAGTCCAGGATCGCTTCCTTGAGCCGTTCGCACTCGTGTTGGAGCTGTTTGAGGTCGCCGCTGTTGTCCAGGACCCAGGTGGCTCGGCGGCGTTTGGCTTCGATATCGAGCTGGGCTTGCAGACGCAGCTCTGCCTCCTCTTCGCCGAGGCCTTCCCTTTTCATCAGGCGTTCGAGCTGGAGGGAGCGGGGGGCGTAGACGACGGCCACCTTCTCGATGGGGTAGTCCCCGGTTTCGTAGAAGAGGGGGATGTCGATGAGGTAGGGGCGACCCAGGCGCTCCTGCTCTTGGCTCTCTCGGGCGATCTCCCGGCGGATGGGAGGATGCAGCAGCGCTTCGAGCCGTTTGCGCCGGGCAGGATCGGCAAAGACCCGAGCGCCCAGGACTTTGCGATCCACCCTCCCCTCGGCGTCGAGGCAGTCGCGACCGAAAAGCTCGGCGATTTGCGCAGCTTCCCGATCCAGCATCTCATGGGCGATGGCATCGGCGTCGATGATCCGAAAGCCCAGGAGTCGTAGCAGGGCTGCCGCGGTGCTTTTGCCCGTGGCGATGCCTCCGGTGAGGACGACGGCGTGTTCGTAAGCCATCAGCGTTTGATGATCCCCAGGTAGCTTCGGTTGATGAAGGTAGGCGTCTGAAAGGCGGCGATGGCGATGTCGCTGTTGTAGTAGCGGAATCCGTCGGTCAGGTCGGCGCGCTGGAGGTTGAGGTCCGCCGTGGGATGATAGAAGCGGCTGGCCAGGAGCATGTAGCCGTTGCCCAGATCCTCTTTTTCGTAGCGGTAGGGCATGAGGATGCGGTAGATGCCCCCCAGGAGTTTAAGCTCCTCTTTGGCTTGCTCTTCTTCCGAGACGAGGTGGCTCATGGGAGCGGAGGCGAGGCCCTTTTCGTCGAGGAGTTTGGTTAGTTCGATCCAAAATTCCCGATCGGCAGCGAACCGCTCGTCCGCCACGACGGCGACGTCAAACTTTTTGGCGCCCAGATGCCGCAAAGCCTCCAACGCACCGTCGGCATCGACGTGGATGATCTCCTCCAGCCCCTTGTGTTTGCCCAGCTCGTTGCGCAGATTGTCGCAGCCTCCCACGACCAGGATGCGCCGGGGGTCGGCGTGGGTGCAGATCGGGATATGCACCAGCATCTCGTCACGTATAAAGTGAAAGTTTTCCATAGCGTATTCCTTTGCTTGGTTCAGAAAGTGCAGCGATTTTAACACAAAAGAGAAGCCGGAGCGATAAAAAGGCATAATATGGAGTAATTTTCTCAGCATTGTTTCAAGCCGGAGCAATCTTTATCAAAGGAGAACCATGATCGAGAAAAAAGCCCTGCAAGAGAATCTCTACTTTCGCCATGCCTGCAAACGCTTCGATCCGCAGCGCAAAATCCCCGAGGAGGAGTTGCGCTTCATCCTCGATGCGGGACGGTTGGCCCCCTCCTCTTTCGGGATGGAGCCGTGGCGCTTTCTCGTCATCCGCGACCCGGAGATCAAAGCCCGCCTGCGCCCCCACTGCTGGAATCAGCCCCAGATCAGCGAGTGCAGCGACCTGGTGGTCATCTTGGGGCAGATCGCTTCGGTAGCGGACCCCGAGTATTACGAAGCGATGTTTCGCCGGAGGGGGCTTCCCGAGGAGCAGACAAGGGCCTACATCGAGCGCTACGAAGCCTATATCGCGGGGCTGCATTCGATTCGAGGCTGGGTGGCCAGGCAGTGCTACATCGCCGCGTCGCACATGATGACCTACGCTGCGGCCCGGGAGATCGACAGTTGCCCCATCGAGGGTTTCGAAGCGCGCAAGGTGGAAAAAGAGCTCGGCATCGAGCGCAAAAAGGAGCGCGTCGTTTTGTTGCTGCCTCTTGGCTATCGGGTGCGGCAAGCTCCCGAGAAGAAGCGCAGAAGCTTCGACGAGGTGGTCAGCTTCCTCTGATTTCCCCGGTTTTTACTTCTTTCCGTCGGCTCTCTTCTTCTCGGCGGGAGAGGGCACTTCCTCTTGCGCGGCACTCCATTTTTTTGCTTTGGGGTTGTAGGCGTAGTACTCCATCTGGTATTTGTCGTAATTGTAGATATCTTTGCGGAAATTGAGATTGCCGTAGGGATCGACGAAGGCGGTCAGGTAGGTGATGTCCACGGGGATCTTGTGCTTGAGACCGATGGTCTTCTTCTCCCGGGTGCCGAGTCGCTGCATGATCCCTTCGACGTCGATGTTGTCGTTGTAGAGGGCGAGAACCTTGAGAAGTTCGCGGGGTTTTTGGATGCGCATGCAGCCGTGGCTGAAGGCCCGGACGTTACGGAAAAAGAGTTTTTTCGTGGGAGTGTCGTGGATGTAGACCGAGTAGCCGTTGGGGAAGAGGAATTTGATTTTCCCCAGGGCGTTACGGCTGCCGGGAACCTGCATGAAGTAGTAGGGGATATGCTTGTCTTTGGCCCGGTATTGAGCCCAATTGACGGTGCCCGGATCGATACGGGGAGAGTCTTCGTCCCAGCTGGCATGGAGAATCTTGCCCCGACGTTCGTAGTAGTAGGGATCGCGGATGAGGTGCTTGAGCATCTCTTGTTTGACGATGCTTTCGGGGATCTTCCAGTAGGGGTTGACGACGATGTAGCGCATGACGTTGTGGAAACTCGGGGTGGGATGATGAGGCTTGCCGGTGATGACGCGCATGGTGTCGATGAGGCGTTTCCCGTCGTAGAAGTAGAGGCGGAAGGCGGGGATGTTGAGTTCGATGCGCACGGGAGCCTCTTTTCTCCAAAGCCATTTGATCCGGTCGAGGTTGAGACGGATCAGGGCGATTTTGCGCTGGACGCTCATGTTGAGCCAGCGCCTTGTCGATGCGTCGATGACGGGGGTGCCCTTGAGCCCGTGGCGGAGCTTGAAGCGTTTGACGGCCTCTTGCAGGCAAGAGTCGTAAAGCGTGGGGTCGGAGGGTTCGGGGCAGTTGCGAAGATCTCCCACCATCGCCAGATGGCGGCGGATCAGGGGAATCGCGGGGTGGCTCTGGCCGGGTTTGATGCTCTTAAACGGCGGCAGGCGTTTCCAGCCCCCCTCTTTTGCGATCTTCAGATATTTGACGAGGTAGTTTTTGAGCTGTCGGTAGTGGAAACGGCTCGGTTCGGCTTTTTTGAAGGCTTCGTCGAGATTGCCGTGCATCGTGGCATCGACGAGGAGGGAGCGGGGCGTCATCTTCGGGCGGTAGTGGTCCCAGCCGAATTTGGCGGGATACTTCTTCTCCAGCTCCTTGAGCTTGGCATCGAAGGCCGGCCAATTGATCCCTCCGTAGAGGAGGTAGTGCATGTAGTTGAGGTAGAGGCGGCTAAGCTCGAGCTCCATTTCGATTTTGTCGCGGAGGGGGCGCTTGTTTCGGTAGAGCTCGTTGAGCTGCTCAGAGAGTTTGTCGGCTTGTTCTTTGAGCGGAAGGGTCGGAGGGATCGTCGGGTCGCTCTGGATCCTATGAAGCAGCTCTTTGGCGAACGGGGTGGGGCCGTTTTTGCCGACCCAGACGGGGGTGTAGAAGAGATCCTTGTAAAGGCGGTTGAAACCGGGATAGTCGGAGGCTTTCAGACGTTTTTGCAGGGCGTTGGAGGCCCGGTCGATGAAGGAGGTGCTGGCCGAGCCCGGATCGAAATCGAAAGGTCCGGCCAGACTCGGAAGGCTCAGAAAAATCAGGAAAAAGATCGGGGCAAGAAATTTGGAAAGCAGCTGCATCTGCGACTCCGTTTTTTTGCCATAGTATAGCGAAGGAGGATTACGCGTTGTGGACCAGCGCGTCGGAGTGCTCCTTCTGGACTTCGATCTTCTCCGCCTCCTCTTTGCGCAGGGCGATGAGGGTGCCGTCCACATCGATCTCCATGGTTTGCCTTGCGAGGGAACACCCTTTGACCTCCAGGTTCTCTCCCGGAATGATGCCGAAGGAGTGGAGGCGGTGGCGGAGTTCGGGATCGGCATGGAGCCGCGTGATTACGGCGCGGTCGCCTTTACGCAGTTCGGTCAACCTCATCACAACGCTCCTTGGGTCAAGATTCGGGTGACATGATAGGTCAGGAAGCTTAAAATCCAGGCACTGCCGGTGGTCATGAGGAAGAGATAGCCCAGGTATTTCCATCCCCCCGCCTCCTGCACGAAGACCCCCATTGCGGCGAAACAGGGGATGTACACCATGACGAAGACGATGAAAGCCAGGGCTGTGGGCAAGGAAATGTCACGGCGCAGGCGCTCCTGGAGCGAGCGGGCTTCGGCTCCGGCTTGATCACCCTGGGCGTAGAGGACTCCCAGGGTCGAGACGACCACCTCTTTGGCCGCAAGACCGGCTTCGAGAGCGACGCCCAGTTTCCAATTGAAGCCCAGAGGAGCGAAGAAGGGTTCGGAGAGTTTGCCGAGTTGGCCGAGATAACTCTCCTCCATCAGCTTTTGCTGCAGTTCGTTGTTGAGCTGCGTCTTTTCTTCAGCAGAGGCGGAGCGTTCGATCTTCTGGGCGTAGCTCTGCTCCAGCTGAGGGTGTTTGGGATAGTTGCTGGCGAACCAGACGAGCACCGAAGCGGCCAGGATGAAGGTGCCCGCTTTGTTGAGGTAACTCTTGGCTTGGCCATAGACGATGTGGTAGATGAGCTTGAGTGAGGGCATGCGGTATTTGGGCATCTCCATGACGAAGGGGTCGTCTTCGCCCTTGAAGACAAAGACGCGCAGAATCTTCGCGGCGATCAGCCCCAAAAGCGCTCCGACGAAATAGATGAGAAAGAGGATGTTTCCCGCATGCTCGGCCCCAAAGAAGGCGCCGGCGAAAAGCACGTAGATGGGAATACGCGCGCTGCAGCTCATGAATCCCAGGATAAAGAGGGTGATCATCCGGTCGCTGCGGCTTTTGAGCGTCCTGGCGGCCATGTAGGCGGGGACGGTGCAGCCAAAGCCCGTCACCAGCGGCACGAAGCTCTTGCCGTGGAGGCCGAACTTGTGGAAGAATCCGTCGAGCAGAAAGGAGACCCGGGCCATGTACCCCGTGGTCTCCAGCAGGGCGATGCCGATAAAGAGGATGATGATGTTGGGCAGGAAGCTGGCCACGGCTCCCACGCCTCCCAGGATCCCGTCGGCGATGACCGAAGCGAGCTGGGTATCACCCAGGATGTTCCGAGTCTGCTGCGCCATCCAGTCGAAGCCCGCCTGGATCCAATCCATCGGAAGCTGCCCCAGGGAAAAGGTCAGCTGAAAAAGCCCCCACATCAAAAAGAGGAAGATGGGGATGCCCAGGTATTTGTTGATGAGCAGATTGTCGATCTTCTGGGTGATGTTTTTCGCCCGCTGCTCCTTGGTGGCGATCACCTCCATCTTGGCCCCCTTGGCGAAGGCGAAGTGCTCGTCGGCGAAGATCTCGGCCAAATCTTTCTTGCCCGCATGCAGATAGATGTGATCGAGCGCATCGCGCAGCAGCGGGAGCAGTTCGATCCAGATCGGCTCGTCGTGCATCTGTTTGTAGATGCGGGTATCCTCCTTGAGCAGGCGGATGGCCAACTGCCGGTAGGGGATTTCGCTTCGGTAGTGTTTTTGTCGGAAAAACTCCACCAGGCGGTCGATCTCCTCCTCGATGTAGTCGCTGTAGACGATCTTGGCTTCGGTCTCGGGCTTTTTGTAAACCTCGACAATCGCTTTCATCAGGGCGTCGAGCCCCTCTTTGGTCTTGGCGCTGACGGAGACGACGGGGACGCCTAGGATCGCCGAGAGTTGCCGTGCGTCGATGTGGATTCCCTCTTTTTGGGCCTCGTCGGTCATATTGAGTGCCACGACCATCTTGTGCCCCAGCTCCAGCAGCTCCGCCGTGAGCAGCAGATTGCGCTGGAGGTGGGTCGAATCGACGACGTTGACGATGACGTCGTAGTCGCCGTCGAGGAGAAACTCCTTGGTGACCTTCTCCTCCTGGGTGTAGTCGTTGAGGGAGTAGGCACCGGGAAGATCGACGATGGTGATTTCATATTCGCCGCACCCTTGCGGATCGCAATAGCGGGTCTTCACCTCCGTCTTCTCCACCGTGACACCGGCGAAATTTCCCACGTGGAGCTTGGCGTCGGAGAGGGCGTTGATGAGAGAGCTTTTGCCTACGTTGGGCTGCCCGACCAGGGCGACGCGAATGAGATTTTTTTCCATGGTGATAAACTTTCTCCAATGTTATTAATGATAATCACTATCAATTTATGGAACTATAACAGGCTTTGCTTAATTTTTTATAAAATTTATAAGATTGACTCGACAGGGACGGGAATCAGCCTCCGCAGCAGCCCCGGCTCTTTTTCGGAAAGATCACTTTCCAAGCGAGCATGAGCAGGATCACGGCGCTGATCTGCCCCCAGAATCCGGGAGCCTCCGGATGGTTCACCATCTGCCGTACCTCCATCGCTTGCCGGCTGAAGAGGGTGTCGAAGAGAAAGCCGAAAATCAGCGTCCCGGAGATCACGGCGACGAGATAGAGGAT
>CAYUXG010000053.1:0-6384 GCA_964448735.1 uncultured Nitratifractor sp.
TCGCGTTCGCATCTTTGCCGATGGCGATGGCATCCGTCCCGGTCGCTGAAGCGGTGGAATTTTGTACTGCTACTCCTTGAGGCCCCAAAAGCCCTAATGATTCATTTGAAGAACTATCCTGCCCATCGATCTGAATATTCGCCCCATACAGCGATCCCATACCCATCAAGAGCAGCGGCACCAGCGAAAGCCTGATCCCTTTGCCGTTTCTACTCGAAGTTCCCATAACGTCTTTTTTCATTTTGCTGCTCCATTTGGAATGCAAGTCCATTCGGTGGAGGCGGCCCGGCTATCTGCGTGAGACCCATAGCTTTCCGTCCTGCCCTCGCGGACAGTTTGGCTTTGTCTATTCACCTATTTTGCCATTAATATACAACATCTTTATTAAAAGATATATAAGAGTAGACAGACGGGCAGTTTTTCCTGTGCTACAATTCGATCTATCCAGGCAAAGGAGAGGCATGCAAAGCAAAAAAATACTCTGTGGAAGCGTCATTGCGATCCTATCGGGAGCGCTCGTCGTCTGCGCCGTGCCCAACCTCAAAGAGCGGATCCTGGGCCCAGCCGCAACGAACGCCAAAGCGCAACCGAAGCAGACGACGCCCAGCCAAAGCGATACGACGCGCCTGACGAAACGGGAGGTGCAAAGCGCCGTGATGGCGACCATGGCGGCCTTCGCCCAGTCGGTTGCCCAAAAGTCCATGGCGCCCTTTTACCGGCAGATCTCCCCCTTTTGGCAAGCCCGCAGTTCAGTCCGGCAGCTCGACGAAAAGTTCGCTCCCTTTCTGCGCGCCGGAGTGGACCTGCGCCCCCTGGCCCGGATCGAGCCTGTCATTACGCGGATCACCCCCGTTAAGGGGCAAAAGACGCTCCGAGTCGCCGGCTACTACCCCACGCGGCCGATGCGGGTGGAGTTTGATATGATCCTGCGGCCGGAAAAAGAGGGAGACTTCAAAGCCGTCGCGTTTTTCGTGGCACTCAAACCGGCTTCGACCCCGAAGGCGGAACCCAAGAAAAACTGAGGCGCCCTACGCTGCTGGCCCAGCGATCCGAGCCCTAGCCCTGGCAGATCATGGACGGGAATCTGTCGTCACCTTAGTTAGATGGGTGCCGGATCTAGAGATTGCCGCTTTCGCAGGAATGCGAGAATGCAGGCCTCCTCTCCTGTCCAGAGCTCCACACCCTGCGATGATTCGAGCGTTTCAGTAGGGGCGGCAGGCCCAGGGGCTCGCTTTGCAGAGGCGGTCCAGCCCCTCTTGAGCCTTGACGTGGCTCTGGCGGGCCGCACGGATCCAGTATTGGTAGGCGGCGATCTTGTTGAGCTTGATCCCCTTGCCCGTAGCCAGCATCAGGCCCAAGCGATACTGGGCCTCCGCATTGCCCGCGTCGGCGGCGATCTTGTACCAATAGGCGGCCCGGGAGGGATCGGGGGCTCCCATCTTGCCCTCGGCGTAGAGCGTCGCCAGATGGAAGGCGGCCTCGGCCGAACCTTTCTTAGCGGAACGGCTCAGCCACGCTCGGGCTTTGTCCCTATCGGGTGCGACCCCTTTGCCCTTTTCGTAGAGGAGCGCCAGGTTGTACATCGCCTTGGGATCGCCCTTTTTGGCCGCCTTTTCATACCAATATTTCGCTTTTCCATAATCCCTCGCGATCCCCTGGCCGAACTCGTACATCAGCCCCACATTGACCTGGGCTCGGGTGTCTCCCTTTTGGGCCGCCTTGCGCATCAGGGTATAAGCCTTGGGATATTGGCCCGCCGCCGAAAGCTTGAGAGCCTCTTCGAAGAGGTCGCCTCCTTGCAGCGCCAGCGCCCCAAGCAGCAACAGCGTCCAGAACTTCTTCATCCCCTCGCACCTCTTACTCTGGAGAATACTCCGGCAGGGCCAGCTCGACTTTGCGCCCCTTTTGATCCAGCACCTTCACTTCGATCGGTTGGCCGATCTGAAAGTCCGAGACCCTTTTTCCGGGCATCTTCGAAATGTGCAACAAAGCGTCAAAGCCGCCGGGCAGTTCCACGAAGAGGCCGAAGTCCACCGCCCGTTTGACGACGCCTTCGTAGGTTTTGCCCACTTCGTATTCGGGGACTTTCGGCTCCTCTTTGGAGGCGATCTCTTCGATGTGTTTGCGGGCGGCTTTGACCTTCTCCCGTTCGGCACCGGTCACTTTGACCCGGCCCTTCTCCCGGTCCATGTCGATCTTGACTTCGAATTTTTCGATGATCTCCCGAATCGTCGAGCCGGCCTTGCCGATGACATGAACGATTTTGGAAGGGTCGATATGGAAATGCTCGAAGATAGGCAGCGCTCCGCTGGGGACGATTCGCTCTTTGGCCTCTTCCATACGCTCCAGTATCTGGAGCCGTGCCCGTTTCGCCTGCATCAGCGCCTCTTCGAGTATCGCCAGATCCAAGCCTCCGAGCTTGATGTCCATCTGCATCGCCGTGATCCCCTGGACCGTGCCGGCGACTTTGAAGTCCATATCTCCGTCGGCATCCTCCAGCCCCATGATATCGGTCAAGATCGCGTAGCGTTCCCCCTCCTTGACCAGCCCCATGGCGACTCCCGCCACCAAAGAGGTGATCTCGACCTCGGCCGAGACGAGGGCCAACGCGCCGCCACAGACCGTCGCCATCGACGAGGAGCCGTTGCTCTCCAAGATCTCGGAAACCAGACGAATCGTCTGGGAGAACTCGCGGTCGATCACCGGCTCAAGTGCTCGTTTGGCCAGGTTGCCGTGGCCCAGCTCTCGGCGACTTGGCGCCCCGATGGGCCGAGCTTCTCCTACGCAAAAGGGCGGAAAGTTGTAATGCACCATAAAGCGTTCGGTCCGGGGAGCCCGTTCGGTCAGAAGCTCGTACATCTGCCCCTCTCTGGCTTCTCCCAGGGTCGCCGTCACCAGGGCCTGGGTCTCTCCCCGGGTAAAGAGACAGGAGCCATGCACGCCGGGCAAGAGATTGGTTTCGATACTGATGGGACGTACCTCATCCAGACGCCTTCCGTCGGCCCGAATCTCCTGATCGAGAATCATACTCCGGACTCGCTCTTTCTTGACCGTCTCGATCGCCTTGAAGAGCTCCAGCTTCTCTACGGTGTAGCCGGCTTTGTGTAGGAACTCCTCCGCCTCCTTCACCAGGCGATCCATCAGATCTCCCCGCTCGCTCTTGGAGAGGCCGTCCAAGGCCTCGGCGATCCGCTGCCCAAACTCCGCCCTGATCATTTCGGCCAACTCGTCGCCCTGCTCGGAAGCTTCGGGAAGGGACAATGTCGACTTCTTCAGCGGAAGAAACGCCTCCTCGTAATTCCGGCAAGCTGCGGCGATTGGAGCCTGCCCCTTGGCGATGATCTCCACCAGCTCCTTTTCCTCCAGCTCGTTGCTCTGTTGATGAGGCAGCAGCATGGGGGCAGGTCCCATCAAGGCATCGATCTCAGGCAACTCTTCAAAACGCTCCGTCGCCCGCACGGCCATCTCGATCATCAGCATCTCTTCACCGCTGCCTACGAGCAGTAGGTCCAGCTCGCTCTCCTCCATCTCGGAACGCGTGGGGTTGATCAGCAACTCTCCCTCCCGTTTCCCCAGACGCAAAGCGGCGATACTCCGCTCCACCGGTACGCTCGAAACCAGCAGTGCCGCATTGGCTGCATGAAGCGCCGCCACCTGCAAATCCACCTCGGGATCGGCGCTGAGGACCATCACCGTAATCACCGTCGGGTAGGCAAAACCCTCGGGGAAAAGAGGCCGCAGAGAGCGATCCACGATCCGAGAGGTCAAAATCTCGAAATCGCTGGGCTTGCTTTCACGCTTGACGAAACCGCCTGGAATCTTGGCCGCTGCATAAGCCCGCTCCAGGTACTGCACCGTCAGGGGCAGAAAATACTCCTCCACCGGTTTCTCCTCGACGGCGACCGTTGCCAGCAGCACCGCTTTTCCCTGCCGATAAAGCACCGAACCGTCGGCTTGACGGGCCACTTTGTCAAAGGTATAACTCTCTTCGAGATTGTTGATTTTGATATCGATCATTTTTTCGTTCATTGTAGATTTTGTCCTTTAGAATTTGAACTGTTTGGTATATTGAGCTTCCGGGAAATGTCGCGCGAACTCCTCCTCGTCGAAACGAAAGCGGAAATTTTCCACATACTCCATCACCGTCTCGTAAGCCCGGTTGATCGCCTCCATCTCCTCGTCACTTCCTCCCGGACGATCGGGATGATGCGTTCGCACCAGTTGCCGATATCGTTTGCGAATTTCCTCTCGGGTCACCAGCGGGGGCAGACCCAATATATCCAATGCTTTACGAACCGCTTGCATTACTCAGCTTTTGAAAGCTTTTCGTACCTATTCCCCCGAAAGGCACAAAATTGATTTGGAACATAAAAGAAACATCATTCAAAGATGCTCCAGGTTTGATGTCTTGCTTAACCTTGAATGTCATATTCCAACATTTTCTATCCAAAAGGAGTCCTGCAGTCCAATTCTTTGAAGTCTTTTCCTTAAAATCATATTCATATCCACCATAGAAGGTCAACATATCACTATACTTATAATGCCCATTTAATGTGATGTCATTCTCTGTAATGAGGTGCAAAAGATTCTCATTTTCTTTTCGTGTATGGGTCAATGAAAACCCAAGTTGATCCCCATTATAAGAAATCGTGTTGCTTAGCTGTGTCATAGACCGATATTGCATGGAATAGTCGAAACGAGTAGAAAGAGTGTAACGACCATACGACATATGCAACTCTTGCCTCAGTTGGTTCCATTTCGAATCATGTTCAGGATAATAATCCGCCACCACCTGATAATCGGCATGGAAGCCCCCATCAAAACTCTCCCAAAAGTGATGCATGGAAAATGCCAACCGAGTATCGTAGATCATATCGAGATCGTAGTCGTTGCGTAGCTCCTGGCGAATCTCTTCGTACTTGAGATCCCCCTCTGCTAAAAGGGTCGACTTGGTCAATGCGGCTTTGAGCAGCATCGTATGCACTCCGGTGGCATAGGAGCGTATCAAATCGCTAGAGAGTTCTATGCTATGATGAAGAACGGCATTTGCATAGTGATCTTCTTTACTCAGAGCTGTCCCTCCCTGCCAAATCTTCGCATCGGAAAAGTGGGTATCCGCGGCAGAGAACTCCTCCTCCACCGCCAGATTAAGAAAATCGCCGAAAAGGGGCGTATGGAAGAGGAGCGGTAGCTTTACCGCTCCCCTGTAAGCCTGTTTCCCCTCTTCACGGTAGTAGTTGGTAAAACGGGCATCCACCGAATAGTGGATGAGGTCGTCGATGAGGGATGTAGAAAATTTATGGTATTGGAAAGAGGGAAGTTCCTGAATCGTCTCCTTGTTCTCTTTGTTTTTAGTATCAATAAAGTAGCGTCCTCCGATTCCGAAATACTGCTTGTCGTTGTAAAGAAAGTAGTTGACTCTCGACTCTTTGAATCGGCTGGTCTCCTCCAAATGGTTCAATCCGTTGTACTGCAGGTTCAAGTAGTCGATATCATTGAAGAGATTGATATTGGCATAAAAGCCATCGCGATATCCATCAGGTTTCCAATCCTTTAAGAGATTATGGTTCTCATAATAAAGTTCAAAACCATAATGATTGTCATAATAATAACCGGGGTCATTTTTGTGTTTCTGGAAAAAATCCTGTTTATCCTTGAAATATCCTATCCGGATCTTCCCTCTTGACCAGGGACTATCGACAAAACGGAAGGTCCCGTAAAGACCGTATCCTCTCTGCGTCCGGATCGAAGGATTGAACTCCATATCCATACTGGGAGAGATTGCCCAGAAATAGGGCTGTTCGTAGTAAAAGCCTTCATCCGCGCCATAGCTAAAATGGGGCATAAGAAATCCGGAACTTCGATGGTGCTCGAGCGAAAAACCCAGATACGGTGTATAGAGAACTGGTATGCTTTTCGCATACAGTTTCACATCTTTTAACTTCATATATTTTTTATCGGCATCGTATTTGGCTTCTGCAAACTTTACTGACCAATCAGGATTCTCCGGCTGACAACTTGATAGGACACTGTTTCGGGTTGTATAGTTTCCGTCTTCTTTGACAGCCTCATCGGCATAAAGCCAAATGTCTTCCCTATCCGTATGATAGAAATCAGTAAAAGTGACACGATGCTTCCCTACATCAAAAACCACTTTGTCAGAAATAATTTTATTGCCTTGATCATTCAATATCTCCACATTCCCAGTCATCACAATGACATTGCGATTCATATCGAATTTTGCCTTGTCCCCAAGAAAAAGCGTTCCATCATAGGAGAGGACAACGTTCCCTTCGGCATATGTTGTATTGCCATCTTTTTTGAAGCTATCGGCATAGAGCTCCGCCATCGCATCTTTGGGAGGCTCCTGCGCCCAGAGAGCGC
>CAYUXG010000054.1:0-6366 GCA_964448735.1 uncultured Nitratifractor sp.
GCGTCGATCACGAAATCCCCAAAGCTCTGGTGGACGAGCTGGCGGCACTCGACGCCTGCATCAGCGTCAAGACTGCATCTATCTAAAAGACTCCTTCCAAATCTATTCTTTTCGTAGGGAAAGAATCGTCGTGATTCTTTTCCATTTTCACTTAGCAGGTATAATGGCAGCGTAATCCAGCTTGGGTTGATCGAACCCATGGATAGGATCCAAAAAGGGTGTCAGTTGATGGAAAAGAGTGAAAATACGGAAACGATAGAGCAATCATCCACCGAATCGAAAAGCCCGGAAATCACGGCGATCGCATCCCGCAGACTGATGGAGACGCTGATGCTCTTCGCCGCGAGGTACGGCAAAGAGGTCTCCATGGAAACCCTGACGGCGGGTCTTCCTCATCCTCCCGAGCAGGAAACTCCCAACCTTTTTACGATTTCTCAGGCCGAAACGCTCTTTACGAAAGCGGCGCATCGGGCAGGATTTCGCTCTACGCTGGTACAGAGAGACCTGAGGGAGATCCTGGATCTCCATCTTCCTGCGATTCTTCTGCTTCAGGGTGGACAGAGCTGCATTCTCGAAGCAATCAGCCAGGATGGGAAAGAACTCAAACTGGTTTATCCAGGCTCGACTCCTCTGGAAGAGTGGGTGCCTCTCGACGAGGTACAACGGCACTATACGGGCTATCTCTTTCTTCTGAAAAAAGAGATCAGCGATAAGGAACATGCCACTTTTGCCTGGCACCACCGGGACAAACACTGGTTCTGGGATGTGGTCAAGCTCTCCTGGCCGATCTACAAAGATGTCCTTCTTGCTTCGCTGCTGGTCAATCTTTTCGTCCTGGCTTCTCCCCTCTTTACGAGGAGCGTCTACGATCGGGTGATTCCCAACAACGCCGTGGATACGCTGATGGTTTTCGCCGTCGGTGTCACGGTTGTCTATGTGCTGGATGCGGTGCTGAAGTATTTCCGAAGTCGTATGCTGGAGATCGCGGCGAAAAAGAGTGATGTGATCATGTCTTCCGTGATCTTCGAAAAGATCATGGATATGCAGATGACGCACGTGCCCCGTTCGGTGGGCTCCTTCGCCAGCAATATCAAGGAGTTCGATTCTATCCGAGGCTTTCTCGCCAACGCCACGCTTTCGGTGGTGATCGACCTGCCCTTTTCCATTCTCTTCCTCCTGGTGATCTGGTACATGGGGGGACCGATCGTGGTGATCCCCATCGTCATGATGCTTCTGATTCTCCTCTATGCGCTCTTTATCCGCAAACCGCTGCAGCGAAGCATCGAGAGCACCTACGAAGCGGCGGCAAGAAAAAACGGGATCCTGATCGAAGCACTCAACAACCTCGAAGCGATCAAGACCCACAATCTGGCCGGCCAGATGCAATGGCACTGGGAGGAGAGCGTCGGGGAGATCGCCCGCAAGAGCCTCCGTTCCCGCCTGATGTCTGCATCGATTCCTACGTTGACCGGTTTTCTCGTTCAGATGACGACGGTCTTGATTATCGTGGCGGGAGTCTATATGATCCGTGATCACCAGTTGACGATGGGGGGATTGATCGGAATCGTGATCCTCGCATCGCGTACCGTCGCACCTATGGGGCAGATCGCGGCCCTGCTGACCAACTATAGCGACGCACGTACCGCCTACGAGACGATCGACAAGATCGTCAATCAGCCGACGGAGCGGCTTTCAGGACAGAACTTCATCCACCGGGAGCGTTTTCGTGGCAAGATCGAATTTCGAAATGTCACCTTCACTTATCCGGAATCAGATCTGCCTGCACTCAAGAATGTCTCCTTCGTAATCGAACCGGGGGAACATGTGGGGATCATCGGACGGATCGGGTCGGGAAAAAGCACGATCGAAAAGCTGATTCTCAAACTCTATACTCCCCAGGAGGGGATGATCCTGATTGATGATGTGGATATTTCCCAGATCGACCCCTCCCGGCTCCGAAATTTCATCGGTTACGTGGGGCAGGATATCGGGCTTTTCCGGGGAACGGTTCGGGAGAATATCGTCAACCGGAAACCGGGAGTGGGAGATGAACGAATGCTCGAAGCGGCGAAGAGCGCAGGTGTGCACGATTTCGTCCGTCGCCATCCGATGGGATACAACATGCCCATTGGCGAACGGGGGCAGGGACTCAGCGGCGGGCAGCGTCAAAGTATCGGTCTGGCTCGGGCCTTGATCTCGGATGCACCGATCATGCTGCTCGATGAGCCGACCAACGCCATGGATCAGCTCAGCGAGACGCGCATTCTCAACGCATTGCAGCCCGTGCTCAAAGGAAGGACGGTTCTGATGATCACGCAGAAATTCGCGCTTTTGCACCTTACCCCCCGGATTATCGTCATGCATGAGGGGCAGGTTTATCTCGACGGCCCGCGGGAGGAAGTGCTCAAGCGTCTGAAAGGAGGAGAGGGAGATGCGGCGTAAACTCAGCTCCAAGGATCAGGAATATGTCAACAGTCTGGGGGAGGCGCTGAGCGAGCATACACCCCGAAAAATCCGGGTTGCCATCTACTTCTGGCTCGTGGCGGTCACACTCTTTCTCATCTGGGCGTCGTTGACGAAAATCGATGAAATCACCCGGGGACAGGGAGAAGTGGTCCCTAGCGGTAAAAACCAGATTGTTCAGAATCTGGAGGGAGGAATCGTGAAAGAGATTTTCGTTCACGAGGGTGACAGCGTGAAAAAAGGAGCTCCGCTTCTCAAGATCGAAAACGAAAAAGCCAAAGCCCAGATGAACGCCACCGAGATCAAAATCAAAGAGCTGGAGGCGAAAAGGCTGCGTCTGAGGGCGGAGGCGGCAGGGAAGGATTTTCAGGTCGATCCCTCCAAGGCCTGGAAATACCTCGACTTCCTCAAAAACGAACAGAGTCTTTTCGAGAGCAGGCAGAGGGAGCTTCAGGCCAAGATAGAGGCGCTTCAGGAGGAGAAGAGTCAAGCGCAACACTCTCTGGTCGAAACCCGGCAGCGGATAGAGGATCTGAATCGTACGGCGGGATTGATGGCGAAAGAGATTGGAATCATGAAACCGATGGTCCGGCAGGGAGTCAAATCCCGCGTGGAGATGATGCATCTGCAACGAGAGCAGAGCAAAATCCTCGAAGAGCTTCACAGCGCCCAGAATTCTATCCCGAAAATCGAGTCTTCCATCCGGGAAGTGGAGCACAAGATTACGGCGGCTAGGGCGGATTTCCAGAATCGCGCGAAACAAGAACTCAGCGAAGTGGAGGGAGATCTTCTCCGGGCACGGGAGAGTTACCGTGCGCTGCAGGATGAGGTGACCCGTACGATCGTACGCTCCCCCATCAAAGGCATCGTTCAGAAGCTTTTCATTCATACGGTCGGCGGGGTGATCAAACCTGGAGAGGATCTGGTGGAGATCGTGCCGACGGACGACAAGCTCTGGCTGGAGGTCAAGATCAAACCCTCGGATATCGCCTTCATCTATCCCGGGCAGAAGGCCGTGGTCAAGGTTACGGCCTACGACTACTCCATCTACGGAGGCCTGGAAGGGAAGGTCGTCAACATCAGTGCCGATACGACGAAAGACAGGAAAGAGCGCCCCTGGTATATCGTCCATATCAAAACGGAAAAAAATTACCTGGGAACGAAGGAGAAACCTCTCAAGATCATTCCGGGGATGATCGTCTCCGTCGACATCATGACCGGCAAGAAGAGTATCCTCGACTACATCCTCAAGCCCATCCTCAAAGCCAAGCAGTACACTTTCACCGAAAGGTGATGGAGGAAAGAGATCGTTTTTTATACATTAATGATCGGTTAAGTTTCTTTCGGTTAGGATACTCTTAATATTATACTTGCTAATATGAACTATGAGGATGTAGCGATGAAAAAGAATCGTTGGATATGGCTGTTGTGCGGGATCGGACTAAGTAGCGCGGTCTCGGCAACGACACTGAAAGAGGTGGTCTCGGATGTGCTCGAGACCAATCCTGTGATCAAAGAGCGATTGCACAATTATCGCGCCACCCGGGCGGATCTTCGCGGTTCCGAAGCGGGATACTACCCGACGCTGGATCTGGAGATGGGAGTCGGTAGAGATTATCAGGGCGAGTTTACGAGCAAACGCAATCAGAGTTACGATATTTTCCGCAATTCTCTAATCCTGCGTCAGAATATTTTTCACGGTTTCAGTACCCAAGAACGGGTCAACTACCAAATGATGCGCTCACTGGCCGCGGCCTACAGCTATTTGGAGAAGGCCAACGACGTGACTCTGCAGACGATCAAAGTCTATATCGACCTTCTCAAAAATCGGGAACTGCTCCACAATGCCCAGACCCATGTCGAACATATCCGCAAACTTGACGCCAAAGTGACCAAAGCTTACAAGGCAGGTGTGACCAAAATGTCGGAGGTCAGCAAAGTGCGCTCTTCGCTCTCCCTGGCCAAATCCAACATGCTCGTCGCTCGGAACCGACTCTCCAATGCTCTTTACAACTTCCGCCGGGTGACCGGTCGGACGATTTCGATGAAAGAGCTTCAGAACGTCCGTTTCGATCTCCCCCTTCCGAAGGATCAGGAAAAGGCGACCATGTACGCTCTGGAATACAATCCTTCTCTACGTGTCGGAAAATACAACATCCGCGGTGCCGAAGCGCTCTATCGGGAGAGCAAAAGCAAGTTCATGCCCAGCATCGATGCGGAAATCTCCGCAAATTATACGGACAGTCTGAACCATCGCGACAACTATCCCGATCGTGAAGATGGGATCAAGGGGATGCTGGTCATGCGCTACAATCTCTTCAACGGCGGTGCCGACGAAGCGGCACGGGTCAACAAAATGAGTAAAGTTTCCCAGGAGATGGAAGTGGTCAACGACCTGCGCAGGCAGGTAATGCAGGGGATGGACCTCTCCTGGAGCAGCTACGATCTCGCGAAAGAGCAGATTCCCGTGCTCAAAAAGTATCGGGATCAAAGCCGGGAGACCCTCAAGCTCTACTGGAAAGAGTACAATCTGGGCGAGCGCTCTTTGCTGGATCTTTTGGCGACGGAAAGCGATTTGAAGCGGGCCAACGATGAACTTATCGATGCCCGTTACAACATGCTTCTTGCCAAATACAGGATCTTGGATGCCATGGGCTTGACGATGGCGTCGGTCATGGGCGATGTGAAGCGCTATTACAACAAAGTGGGACTCTTCAATCGGGGAGCGAGTGCGAAAGACAAGCTTCCCGCCACGTATGACGAGGATGCAGATGGCGTTCCCGCCGATGCCGATCTCTGCGAAAATTCCAAACGATGGAAGAAGGGGGTGCGCCCTTCTGGATGTCGGCCTCCGGTCAATGCGCTCAAGATTCTCCGAGGGGACAGATAATGAAAACAAGATTTCTTTTCGCAGGACTGCTGGCAGGTTCACTGCTTTTCGCGGACGGTTTGTACGAAAGCAGCTATATGGAGCAAAGTGGGATCACCTCTCCCCGAATCGATACGGGGCTTCCCAACCAGGTAAACGGATCGACGCTCCTACACTGGAACTCCTATGTGGTACGGAGCACCCCGCTGATTTTCCGCGGGACGCAGCTGGATAGGGATTCGGAAGAGACCTTAGCGCAGATCGAGGACCTGATCCGAGAAAACCGTTCCAGAATCCGCTACATCAGCCTGATCGGGCACTCCTCGCAAGTGGTTGGCAGAGAAGATCGGATCGAATTGAGCGGCTGGAGCTCTCTCTGGCAGCATATGGGTGGCGACCATCGACTGGACGAAAAAGAGGCCGCGGAGCTGGTCAACCATCGTTTGAAAGAGGTTTACGATGCCGTAAGCAAAGCGGGGATGCCTGCGAGCCGCATCTACACGGAAAACCTTCTCGACCATCAGCCGCTCTATACCGAAGCGACTTCCGAGGGGCGTCTGGGCAACAACCGGGTCGAAGTGACCTTCTTCTCTACCGGTCCCCTCAGCCTCGGGGATCTGCATATCCAGTTCGCTTTGGATTCTTCCCGGATTCTTCCCTCCTACGATGAGCGGGTGGTCCGCTTCGCCGACCTGCTCAAACGCAACCCCACGCTGCATGCGATAATCGTCGGCCATACTGACCGCCGTGGAAGCTACGCTTACAATATCGCACTCTCGAAACGCCGTGCCGAGGCGGTCAAAGCCCGTCTGGTCGAGCTGGGAATCTCTCCCGAGAGACTGCAGACCGAAGGGCGGGGCTATACGGAGCCCATCGCCTCTGGACATACGGAAAGCGCCTACCGGGAAAACCGCCGTATCGAAGCCAGACTTTACCGGTAGGGGGAGTCCTTTGGACGGACAACCATCCCTAGACCGGTAAGACTCCCCTAAGCTTTCAACGTTATAATCTCATTTACTTTTAATTATTACTTT
>CAYUXG010000055.1:0-3916 GCA_964448735.1 uncultured Nitratifractor sp.
GCCAACCAACGCATCGAAAAAGCCTACCTCAAAATCGGCGGAGACTTCGACGAAGCGATGATGGAGCCTTTCATCCGACAGCTCGCCAAAGTGGACGAAGTCGCCTTCGTCAACGCCAAGCCCGAAAAGGCCGTCACCGACGTCAGCGACCACCTGGAGAGCTACATCTCCACCGCCGACATCGACATGGGACCCATCATTTCACGCCTGGAGAAACAGAAAGCCAAGCTCGAAAAAGAGATCATGAAACTCTCGGGCATGCTCAACAACGAAAAGTTCGTCGCCAACGCCCCCGCCCAGGTGATCGAGCAAAACCGCCAAGCCTTGGCCGAGGCGGAGCAGAAGCTGGAGAAGGTCAAGGAGGAGCTGAGCACGCTCGAAGCGTGAGCCTTGCGTCGATTTTTCCCTCCTTTTTCAAAAGAAGGTCACTTTTGTGCTATCATCGTTTACCTCAACACGAAAGTTTCCTATGTCCTATCCCTCCTTTCCCGACGATTGCCGTTCGCTGCTGTGCAAAGTGCTCACTCCCGAACTTTACGAAGAGCTCCGAGGCCGCCGTACCCGCTACGGCACGACCCTCGACGACCTAATCCGCTCCGGAGTCGAGAATCCCGACAGTTCCATCGGAGTCTACGCCGGAGACGAAGAGAGCTACGAACGTTTCGCTCCCCTCTTTGACCCGATCATCCGGGAGTACCACGGCTTCGACCCCGAGCATCAGACTCATCGAAGCGATCTCGATCCGGCCCATCTGAAGATCTCCAATCCCGACCCCCAGGGCGAGTACATCCTCTCCACCCGCATCCGCGTCGGGCGCAATCTCCACTGCTTCCCCTTCGGTACCCGCATCGCCCCCAGAGAGCGGCTCATCGTGGAGTGCGCCGTCTCCGACGCTCTGGCATCCTTGCGAGGGGAGCTTGCCGGAAGCTACTACCCTCTCTCCGGCATGCCCGAAGCCACCCGTGCCCGACTCATCGAAGATCACTTCCTCTTCAAAGAGGGCGACCGCTTCCTGGAGAGCGCCGGCCTCAACCGGGAGTGGCCCGAAGGGCGGGGGATTTACCACAACGACGACAAAACCTTCCTGGTCTGGGTCAACGAAGAGGATCAACTACGCATCATCAGCATGGAGCCCGGCGCGGACATCGCCCGGGTCTTTGCTCGCCTAAGCCAAGCCGTAGCGGCGCTGCAGCGGCAGCTGACCTTCGCCTACAGTCCGCGGCTGGGCTACCTCAGCAGCTGCCCCACCAACCTCGGCACCGCCATGCGCGCGAGTGTGCATATCCGCCTGCCAAAACTAGCACAAAAGATGGAAGAGTTCCGCGCCATCTGCGAACGGCACCATCTGCAGATCCGCGGCGTCCACGGAGAGCACAGCGAAAGCGAAGGGGGGATCTACGACGTCAGCAACCGCCGTCGTCTGGGGATCACCGAGGTCGAAGCGGTCACCGAAATGGCCGAAGGGGTCGCAGAGCTCATCGCCGCGGAGAAACGCCTCTAAGGAGCTTTATTACCACACCGACTAACCTCCACTTTGACGATCTCTCTTGCATGTCAATACATCGTCCCCGTTTTCGTACTTTGATTGTTCTCTTTGGCCGTTTTAGGTGGAGGTGCCACCGTAGCCGGGATCGTTTTTTTCAGCGTGGGATTGAGCAACACGGCCGGAGCCATCAGGGTTCTTCTTAAAATCTCGAGAGGATAGAGCAGCGCTTCCCCCACCGGATTGGTATGGACCTTCGGTTTCTCCAGCGTGCCGCCGATCTTCACTCCAACGGTGAGGCTCTTGTCTTTGCCGAAGAGGATGTAGCCCACCAACGGCACGTTCCCCAGGGTTTTGCCCATCTCCCTGGCCGTCTGCACTCCCAGCTCGATGTCGAGCTTCCCGCCGGATAGATCCACCGTGCCTTTGCCTGCGACCGTAGAGGATTTTCCCAGCAGTTCGATCGAATCGAATCTCAACTGATCCCCCTTGATGTGGAAGAGAATCTTCCCCTTGATCAGTTCGAAACCCTTGTCGCTAAATCCGGGGCTGGAGAAGCTCATGAGCGCCGGAACGGTGTTGAAAAGGGCGATCATGTCGTTGTAGGCTTTGAAATCCTTCAAGACTCCTCCGCGAATCAGGATCTCTCCGCGATACTCCCCGCCGATGGTACCGAGCAGATGAAAGGAGTAGCGCCCTCCCTGCAATCCGTTGAAATGAATCAGAGAGTGCAGCATCCTGTCGCCGATCTCTTTGGCGGTGATTTCGAGCCTCTTGCCCGTCTTATCCACCAGAACCCGATCGCTTCCCAGCACCCCCGAGAAGGTAAAGTCCCCGCCTTGTTTGTCCAAGCGGTAACGGTCGCTGATCAGGACGTAGCGACCGTAACGGATCAGACTCTTGACTCCTCGTACGTGCAGCTTCGATCGGTCGGGGCCGCTCTTTTTCCCATCGAATTTGGCAAGAAGATCCGTCAATTTTTTGCCGTCGATGTTGATCGCACGCAAAGAGAGCGTCTGCGTCGCACCGTCATAAGCGAGCCTCCCGTCAAGGGCCGTGACGCGCAGCTTCCTCCCGTCGTAGTTTCCCTCGAAGGGGATCTCTCTCAAATCCCCTTGAGCCGTGTAGAAAGGAGACTCCGCGAGCTGCACCTTCCCGATAAACGCGAAGCTACGGCGATCGGAACTCTCGATCTTCAAATCTCCTCCGGCAAGGAGCGCGGCTCCTTGAGCGATCCACGGACGCAGCAGTTTCAAATCCCCGAGTCTTAGTTGCACCCCTCCCTCTTTGGCGATTTTGGCTTCGGCCCGAAGCGCGGGAACGGAAATCCTGAATCCTTGCAAATCCCAGGCTACGCGGAGTTTGAACTTTTGACCGAGCATTTTCAGCCATGCGCTTTTTTCTCCCAAAATCAATCGATCGACTCGGCATGTCAAATCCGCCTTGTGTCGAGAAAGGTCGATCACGCCGCTCAATGCCCCGTGAAAGAAAGGCTCGGCAATCGTGACATCTTTGAGACGTACTTTATCGTGGGTAAAGGCAATCTCTCCGCCGTCGGTCTTCCACTCCGTTTTGCGGTACTCCAGGATCCCCGGAGAGAATCGCACGCTGCCTTCGACTTTGCTTCTCCCCCGACCCGAAAGCGGGATATCCAAAGCAATCGTCGCCCGGACCGTCCCGCTCTTTTGACCGATCATCAGGGGGATGCCGTAATACTTCAAAATCCGGATCAGATCCCAGTCGAAACGCCCTCGATAATGCAGACGAAGCAAAAGTTTCAAATCCTCGGCACGCTCCAGGTGGATCAGGGCCACACTGCTGCCCTCGATCGATTTCTTCCCGTAGCGGGGCTTCTCGAGGGTGAAGTAGATTCCCCCGTTTTTCAGTACGGCCCGCACCTTTTGGGCCCGGATCTTTTTGAGCGTATCGGCGAAATCGATCCGAGCTTTGGAAAGAAGCAGCGCCCCTTGGAGCGAAGCGAGATCGAGACGGAAATTTCCCTCGGTGTCGAAGCTCCCCTCCCCTTTCAAATACTCCAAACGATAGCGTTGCGCTCGGATGCGCTTGCCGATCCACTCTTTCGCGACGGGATCGACGGGGAGGATGGAGGAGAATCTCTTCAGCGAATGCACCTCCTTCGAATCGAGCCAAAAACGCACCTTCCTCCCCTGCGCTTGGGCATGGAAATCTCCGCGGATCTCTGGAAGCCGATAGGACCCTTCCGTCGTCACCTCTGCGCTTTTGTAGCGATAAAAAAGCCTCCCATGAAGGGTCAAATCATACTTGCGCAGGTAAAAAAGCGGCACCTCCAGCCGCAAACCCTGCGCCTCGGGATAGACCATGCCCGCAACTTCGTAGGCCCGACTCCTCAGATACACGATATGATCGGCATAGAGGAGACTGTAGTGATCGTTGCTAAATTCCACATCCTCG
>CAYUXG010000055.1:4016-6300 GCA_964448735.1 uncultured Nitratifractor sp.
GATATGATCGGCATAGAGGAGACTGTAGTGATCGTTGCTAAATTCCACATCCTCGAGTTGGATCGAATCGAAAAAACGAAGCAGCAGGCGCAAACGTCGCGGGCCACTCTCGAGAATATGCCGAAAATCGGGAGTTTTTTTACTGTGAGGGATGCGAACGCGCTGCGCTTTGAGGATGAGCCTCTTATCGAGTTTCAGATATAATTTTTCGATCTGAAACCCGGCAATGCGAAAAGAATCCAGAGAGATTCCTTTCACCAGAGCGCCGTAAAGAGAGAGGATGAACAAGAGAGGCAAAAGCACCCAGATCGTACGTCTGATCCACCTGTTCGAAAGCATCCTGCTCCTTGCTCTGCTGGCGCTGCTTTTCTACCTCTCGCGTCCGGTCGAGACGCCCAAAAACCTTTTGTTGCCCCACGGTGCGACTTCCGCCATTATATCACAGCTGCAGGAGCGAAAAATTCCCGTCGGGAAGCTCGACGTCTGGCTGCTGCGCCTGCTCGGAGAACCCGAAAGCGGCTGGGTCTATCTGGGCCGACGCCGCATGAACCGCCTCGATTTTCTCCATCGGCTCGGCTCGGCTAACAGCCGCTTCAAAAGAGTCACGCTCATCCCCGGAGAGACGACGCCGATCTTTCTCGACCAGTTGGCCAAAACCCTCGATCTCAACCGAACCCGCCTGCAGATCGCCTTCGACAAACAGAGCCCCTACCCCGAGGCGGGAATCCTGGCCGAGAGTTACAACGTCCCCCTGCACTACGATGAAAAGCGCGTCATCAATTATCTGACGAACTTGACGCAAAAGCGCTACCGCAAGATGGCCCGTCAAGCAGGGCTCGACGACAATCGAAGCGCATGGGAGCGTATCCTCACCGTCGCTTCGATCGTTCAAAAAGAGGCGGCGAATCGCAAGGAGATGCCCCTCGTCGCCTCGGTCGTCTACAACCGGCTCAAAAAGCACATGCGCCTTCAGATGGACGGCACCCTCAACTACGGGCGCTACTCCCACGTCAAAGTCACCCCCCGGCGCATCCGCGACGACAACAGCAGCTACAACACCTACAAGCATCGAGGCCTCCCCCCCGCACCGGTGTGCAACGTCTCCGCGGCGGCGATCCGTGCGGCCCTTTTTCCGGCGAAAAGCGACTATCTCTACTTCATCCGCAACGACCGAGGCACCCATGACTTTTCAACAAGCTACCGCAAGCATTTGAGAAAAGTGAAAATCAGACGTAAAGAGCTCCTGGAGGAAAAACTGGAAGAGAAGCAGAGTGAAAAAGGCTCAAAAGCTCCAAAAAAGCAAGCGGTTTCATCCAACAAAAGCTCTGAATCCAACCGCAGCGGCAAAAAAACGCAAAGATGATCCGGAGATCTCCCCGTCGTTCGTTTTGACGCATATCCGGTATAATCTTTTCACAACTCAAAACAAAACCCGGAAACGCCGATCCGGCTCGAAGGAAGATCCGTGCCCATCGAACAGCTCAAAAACATCGTCGATTACGGAATCATCGGCTTACTGCTCCTCATGAGTCTGGCCACCTTTACCTACGCCATCGAACGCTTTCTCTTTTTCGGCAGAGTCAACATCGCCTCCTACCCCAGCCGCCGTATGCTGGAGCTCGATCTTCACAAAAACCTCGGCAGCCTCGCCACTATCGGCTCCAGCGCCCCTTACATCGGGCTGCTCGGGACGGTCCTGGCAATCATCCTCACCTTTTACGTCATCGGAGAACAAAAAAGCGCCGTCGATACCGGGGAATTGATGAAAAACCTCGCCCTGGCCCTCAAAGCCACCGCTGCCGGACTCATCGTCGCGATTCCCGCCACCATTTTCTACAATATGCTCATGGATCGGGCCGAGCGGCTTCTTACCGAATGGGAGATCCTCCACGGAAACGAAGCATGAGACGGCGGCGTTTTAGCGAAATCAACGTCGTCCCCTTCATTGACATCGTTCTGGTACTGTTGGTCATCGTCCTGGCCACCGCCACCTTCGTGGTCAAAAACGAACTCCCCGTGAAGCTTCCCAAATCGGGCAGCCAAAGCAAAATCCCCCCAAAAAGCATCTCCGTCACCATCGACAAAGAGGGAAAATACTTCTTCGAAAAACGCCCCGTCACCCTAGAAGAGCTCAAAAGAAGCCTCGACAAACTCGACCCTGCCAAAGACTTGATCACCCTCAACGCCGATCAAAAAAGCCAGTTTCAGAAATTCGTCTCGGTCATCGACATCCTCAAAAAACGGGGCTTCAAAAAGATCTCCATCATCACCGCCCCCTAAGCAG
>CAYUXG010000056.1:0-6232 GCA_964448735.1 uncultured Nitratifractor sp.
CGCCCCGGCTGACGATCCCCATCTTACGCTTGGCCACGTGGGGCATGAAACGCAGTAGGAATCCGGCATGAATCGTAAAATAGCTCACTCCCTGCTGCGCCTGCTTCTCCAGGGTCTTGAGCATGATGTCGATGGTCAGATCCTCGACCTTGTCGTTGATGTCGTGCAGGATCTGATAGATCGGCACGGTCCCGATGGGGACGGTGGAGTGGGCGATCACCGCTTCACGGATCGCATCGAGATCGCCTCCCGTGGAGAGGTCCATAATGGTATCGGCACCGTATTTGAGGCAGACGTCGACCTTCTCGATCTCTCCGGCGATGTCGCTGGCCAGAGCCGAAGAGCCGATGTTGGCGTTGATCTTGCAACTGACCGCCATGCCGATTGCCATGGGATCGAGCTGCTTGTGGTTGACGTTGGCGGGGATAATGCAGCGACCACGGGCCACTTCGCTGCGCAGGAACTCGGGATCGATGCGCTCCTTGGCGGCGATATGTTTCATCTCTTCGGTGACGATGCCCTGCCGGGCGTAGTACATCTGGGTTCGGACCGGGTCGTTCTCCCGGCTTTTGAGCCATGTTTCTCTCATCGGAGCCCTTTCTCGATTTTCTTGGGAATTTTCATTCCGTAGGACAGAATGATGCAGTTATACCAACGCAATCTTAAAGGAAGCATAAATAAAGGGGAATCTTGAGCAAATTTGTCCTATTTCTTCCGGATTCCAAATTTTCCGGGCTTTTTGTTTCAAAAAGTATCTTTCTCTACCCATCTAAGCTTTCCTGTGTATACTTTCGTTACATTTTTACCCAAAATTCGTTGAATGGAAACGAAGAGGGGAAGGAGCAGAGTGAGCGTGCAAGAGTGTACTTTGGTCTTATTGGCAGCAGGAAGTTCCACACGCTTCGGCATGCCGGTGCGAAAACAGTGGCTTTATCAAGGAAGCGTTCCTCTTTGGGTCCGTGTCGCCCGGGAATTCGAAGAGACCGGCAGCTTTGACCGGATCATCGTCGTCGGGGCAAAGGAGGATTTGGAATATATGCGACTCTTTGCCCCCTACGACCTCGTCGCCGGAGGGGCAAGCCGTCAAGAATCGCTGAGCCATGCGCTGGAGATTGTCCGCACCCCCTGGGTCCTCGTCAGCGACATCGCCCGCTGCTGCCTCGACCGGGAGATGCTCGAACGCATCCTCTCCGCTCGGGGCGAAGCCGCCTGCATCGCCCCCGCTCTTTCGGCCGTCGATACCGTCTATCAGGACGGCACTCCCGTCGATCGCAGTCGCATCCGTCTCATCCAGACTCCCCAGCTCAGCCGCACCGAGACGCTTCGGCGCGCTTTGAAATCGGCGGAAACCTTCACCGACGAGAGCAGCGCCATTCATGCGCTGGGAGAGAAGGTGCTGCTGGTGGAGGGATCCGCCCGGGCACACAAACTCACGACCCCGGCCGACCTCAAACGCCTGGAGTGCCTGCAAGCCCCCTCCTCGGAGACCTTCACCGGATACGGCATCGACACCCATGCTTTCCAAGAGGGCAAGAGCATGAAGCTCTGCGGCGTTTCGATCGACGCGCCGATGGGATTCAAAGCCCACAGCGACGGGGACGTGGCGATCCACGCCCTCATCGACGCCCTGCTGGGAGCGGCGGGAATGGGAGATATCGGCGAGCATTTTCCCGATACCGACCCCCGCTACGAAGGGGCCGATTCGATGGAGCTTCTTCACCGCGTCGTCCGCCGTATCCGCGGATGCGGCTTCGAACTGCTCCACTGCGATCTGACGATCCTCGCCCAGACCCCTCGCCTCTCTCCCTACAAAACCCGCATGCGGCGAAGCCTCGCAGAGGCCCTGGATCTCTCTCCAGCTCGCTGCAACATCAAAGCGACCACCTCGGAGGGGATGGGCTTCGTCGGGCGCAAAGAGGGAGTCACGGTCCATGCCGTAGCGACCCTGCGTTATTATGACTGGAGAAAAGCATTATGAAAATCGTCATCGTCGAAAACGAACTCTATCTTGCCCAGAGCATCGCTGCGAAACTCTCGGAGTTTCATTTCGAAACGGAGATCTACAGTTCGGTCAAAGAAGCGATGGAGACCCAGGCGGACGTCTATCTCCTCTCGACCAACCTTCCCGGACAGAATTTCCTCCCTCTAATCGAACGTCACAAGGACAAAAATGTCCTGCTCATGGTCAACTACATCAACAACGACACTGTAGGCGAACCCCTCAAAGCCGGAGCCAGGGATTACATCGTCAAACCCTTCATGATCGAGGAGCTGATCCGAAAAATCGAACATTTTCACAACTATCGAATGCTTCAGGAGCGCAACCGTTTCTACGAAGAGTACTTGGACCAGCTCCTTCGGGACGTGGAGTGCGACGTGGAGACGGAGAGCCTTTCCCTCCCTTTGGTCATCCGTACCAATTACCAGCGATCCGCCGACAAACTCGCCCTGCGTTTCAACCGTATCGCCAAAAACATCCTCACCCTCATCTCTTTGGAAGAGTCGGGATGGAAGGAGCGCATCGGTGCCCTCGACGATGAACATATCGGTTACATCATCCATCTTGAGAAGCTCAAAAAAGGAGAGAGAGAAACCCTCTTTAAACTGCTGGAGGGGAAACGTTTCTTGCTGACCGATAGCTCCGGCAACGTCGAGACCCCCTACCCGACGATCGAGCTCAAAGCCCGGAGTAAAAACTACGACCAGGACGAGATCCTCACGATCGACGAATATGTCCAATACATCGTCCGCACCTTCCAGTACAAATTCCCCGATACGGAGCTGAGCCGCAAACTGGGGATTTCACGCAAAAGCCTTTGGGAAAAAAGGAAAAAATATGAACTCTTCAAAAAGAAATCCTAAAGCCCTCTACATCGATACCGAAGCCCTCTCCACCCTGGCCCTGGTGCAAGAGGGACTCCTCGCTCCCGTTACCCGGCTTATGGGAAAAGAGGAGGCCGAAGAGGTGGACCGTACCCACCACTACAAGGGAATTCCCTTTCCCTTCTCCTTCATCCTCGCACCCAAAGGTCAGCGAAACCACCAAACCCTCGAAAGCCTCAAAGCCGGAGAGAAGGTCGATCTGATCTGTCAAGAGAAGAAAGTGGGAGAGTTGGAAGTCGAAGAGATCTTTTCCATCGATCCTCGGCAGCGCCTGATCAACATCTACGGCTCCACCGACCCTTCTCATCCGGGGGTCAAAAACACCATGGCACGTCTGGGAAATCTGGCCGTCAGCGGCCCTTACCACGTCGAATACCCCCTGATCCGGGATACGCTCAACCGCACTCGCCAGATGATTCGCCGTACCGGTGCCCGCAAAATCTCTGCCATGATGCTCGCGGCCAACCCTCTCAACCGGGCCCATGAGCGGATGATCCGCCAAAGCCTCACCGATGCCGATCTTATGATTCTCTTTCTTCGTAAACCTTTCACCGACGAGGGATTGCGCTACGATATCCGACTCAACTCTCTACAGCGTTTCATCGACAATTTTCTTCCCCGTAACAAGGTCCTGGTGCTTCCCTTCGAAAACACTTACATCTTCGCGGGTTACAATGAACTGATCCTCGATGCGCTTCTGGCACAAAACTACGGATGCAATGAATTGATCATCGGCAAAAACCACGCAGGACTGGGACTCTACTACGATCAGAATCGTTTCAACACGATCTTCGACTCCCTGAGCGATCTGGAAATCCACATCACTACCGTGGACGAATATGTCTACTGCGATACATGTCGCACCCTGGTGAGCACCCGTACCTGCCCCCACGGCCAGCATCATCATATCCATTATCACTCCGAATCGATCATGGCCCTGATTCTCAACGGCATCCTTCCTCCCCCGATCCTGGTGCGCAAAGAGATCTCCGCGGCGATCATCGCCAGTCTTTTTCCCAACCGCTTTGAGAATCTACAGGAGACTTACTACTCCCTGATGCCCAGCAGCGGCCTACTCGAGCCCAAGACCGACGAACAGTTCTACATCAAACTGATGGAGCTCTATCAGACGAGCTCCCTGACGTGAGAGGAAAAAGATGCAAAAAACAAATCTCCTTCTTCAACTCCTAGGAACCGGCCGAAGCTCCCACCCTCTCGTCGCGGTCACGATCGTCGCGGGGATCCTCGGAGCCGGGGTGACGCTCCTGCTGGGTCCTCGAAACCTTTTTGCCCTGGCTTTCGCCCTCTTTTTCATCGGCATTTTCGAAGTCAACAAAGCCGAGGAGCGGGGAGTCCCGCATGACGATCCCTCCATCGTCCTCGACGAAGCCGTAGGGGTCTGGATGGCCCAAGTCGTCGCCGTGACGGGAAGCGTTTCGATTGCCCTCCCTTACGCTCCGTGGATCGCCCTCTTCCTGTCGCCCGTCTTCTTTGCTCTTTTTCGTCTCTGGAGGCCCTCGACGATCGGCTGGATCCATCGCAATCTCCAAGGCGGACTCGGAGTGATGCTCGACGATCTGCTTTGCGGCTTGGCCGCCGGTATTTTGAACCTACTCATCCTCATCGCCGCGGCCAAAGCAGCCGCTTCGCTTTAAGCTCGCATTTCCCTCGTTTTGCCGTTTGCCCTCTTTCGCTAAAATAGCGCGCAAGAGTCTATCAAGGAGCGCCTTTTGGCCCGAGTCCCCTGTACCCATTGTCAGCTGGAGTTCGACGAATCGGTGATGATCACCGAAGAAGAAAACGGCAAAACTCTTCACTTCTGCTGCAAAGGCTGCCAAGGGGTCTACCACCTGCTGCGATCCGAAGGGCTCGATACTTTCTACGACAAGCTGGGCGATACGCGGCTCGAGCCCGCCGACAAAGCCCGGGGGAAAAAAGAGGACCTGGAGCGCTTCGATCTGGAGGGCTTCCACAAAAAGTACGTCCGCAGCACTCCCGAAGGATTCAGCGAAATTCACCTCATCATCGAGGGGATCCACTGCTCGGCCTGCGTCTGGCTCAACGAAAAGGTGCTTCACCAGACCCCCGGCATCATCGAAGCGAGTATCAACTACTCCAACAACAAAGCCAAGGTCGTCTGGGACCCCGAGGAGCTCAAACTCTCCAAAATCATCGAAACGATCCGCAACATCGGCTACAACGCCTACCCCTACGATCCGGCTCTGCAGGAGGAGCGGGCGGTCAAGGTGCGCAACGACTACTACTCCCGCATCCTGGTCGCGGTCTTTGCGACGATGAACATCATGTGGATCGCCATCGCCCAGTATGCCGGCTACTTCACCGGCATGGAGGCCGGCCACAAAAAGATCCTCAACATCGCCGAATTCATTCTGGCCACCCCGACGCTTTTTTACAGTGGTTGGATCTTTTTCCGCGGAGCCTGGTACGGGCTGAAAAACCGCTTCATCAACATGGACGTGCTCGTAGCCACCGGGGCGCTGCTGGCCTGGCTCTACTCGGTCTACGCCATGATCACCATGAAGGGCGAAGTCTATTTCGACTCGGTGACGATGATCATCACCTTCGTTTTGGTGGGCAAATACCTCGAAGTGCTCAGCAAGCGACAAGCCGTCGATACGCTGGACAAGATCATCGGCTCCATGCCCACGGAAGCCACCGTCGTGCGCGACGGCGAAAAAGCGCTGGTCAGCATCGAAAACATCGAACCCGGCGACCTTATCGAACTCAAACCGGGTGAAAAGGTGGCCGTCGACGGCATTTTGCGCGCCGGAAGCGCCCTCTTCGACGAAAGTCCCCTCACGGGCGAAAGCGAACCGGTTCTCAAACAAGAGGGCGACGAGATCCTCAGCGGCACCGTTTGCCTCGATTCGGTCGTGCGCTACGAAGCGAGCAAGCGTGCCGACGAATCGCTGCTGCATCAGATCACCGAGCTTCTCAGCGACGCCGTGACCAAAAAACCCCGGATCGAACAGCTGGCCAACGTGGTCTCGGGCTACTTCTCCCTGGTGATCCTCTCGATCGCCCTGCTGACTTTCGCCGGCTGGCTCTGGCACACGGGCTCTTTCGAGCGGGCGCTTATCGTCGCCATCAGCGTCATCGTCATCGCCTGCCCCTGCGCCCTGGGCCTGGCCACGCCGATGGCGACGCTGATCGGCATCTCCAAAGCCGCCAAAGAGGGGATCCTCTTCAAAGAGGCGGCCCAACTCGAAACCATGGCCAAAGCCGATCTGCTGGCACTGGACAAGACCGGCACCCTCACCGAGGGACGCCCCAGCGTCGTATCGTTTCATACACAAGAGGGCTTCGATCCCGCCCTGCTTCTGGCCCT
>CAYUXG010000057.1:0-6104 GCA_964448735.1 uncultured Nitratifractor sp.
TCCAAAGGAGCAGCCTGATGGAGCGCATCGTCGAGTTTGAGAAGTTCGAGGGGGAGGGGAGTTACGAGCGCTCGTTGCGTCCTTCGGGATGGGACGAATATATCGGACAGGAGAAGATCAAGAAAAATCTCAAAGTCTTCATCCAGGCGTCGATCAAGCGCTCCGAGGCGTTGGATCATATCCTCTTTTTCGGGCCTCCGGGATTGGGCAAGACGACCCTGGCCAATATCATCGCGGGCGAAATGGGAGCCAACATCAAGACCACCGCCGCGCCGATGATCGAAAAGTCCGGGGATTTGGCGGCGCTGCTGACCAACGTCGAAGAGGGTGACGTGCTCTTCATCGACGAGATCCACCGCATGAGCCCGGCGATCGAAGAGATTCTCTATCCCGCGATGGAGGATTACCGCCTCGATATCATCATCGGTAGCGGTCCGGCGGCGCAGGCGGTCAAGATCGACCTGCCCCGCTTTACCCTCATCGGGGCGACCACCCGGGCGGGGATGATCTCCAATCCTCTGCGGGAGCGCTTCGGGATGCACTTCCGCATGGAGTTTTACAGCTCCGAGGAATTGGCCCGCATCGTGGAGCAGGCGGCGCGTAAGCTAAATACCGAGATCGAAAAATCCGCGGCTCTGGAGATCGCCCGCCGCAGCCGCGGGACGCCGCGGATCGCCCTGCGTCTGTTGCGCCGGGTGCGGGATTTTGCCGAAGTGGCGGATGAGAAGCGGATCTCGCTGGAGACGACCCGCTACGGCCTGGATCAATTGGGGGTCAATCATATCGGCTTCGACGAGCAGGATCTGCGGCTGCTGGAGCTTCTCGTCTCCGCCAAGGGCCGGCCTATGGGGCTGAGTACGATCTCCGCAGCCCTGAGCGAAGACGAGGGGACGATCGAAGATGTATTGGAGCCCTACCTGATCGCCAATGGCTACATCGAACGAACGGCGCGGGGCCGTATCGCCACACCCAAAACCTACGAACTTTTTCGTTTGACACCCCCCGCAGTGGAAGGAACACTCTTTGCTGGAGAATAAAAATACCTTTTTCGTTATTGTTCTTTTCCTTCTGGCCCTCTGGGGAGCCTATTCGATCTATGCTCCCTTTTTGCTGCCGATGGTCGTGGCGATGCTTCTGGCGATGGCCACGAGCAATCTGACTCAGAGGATCGCCTCTCTGGTTCATTCCAGGAAACTGGGGACGATCATCATGGTTCTGCTCCTGATCCTGCTGATCTTGGCGCCGATTCTCTACATCGCCACCACGGGCGTGGAGTATCTGAGCCGGCTCGATCAGCTGACCATGCATACGATTTTCGAAAAAGCACGCAACCTCACTCAGGATATTCCCTACATCAACCGGTGGGCCGACGAGTACCTTCGGGCGGAGAGGGTGATCCCTTACCTCAAGGAGATCTCCCTCTACCTGACCCATATGGGGACCAAGGGGCTGGGATTCGTCAAGGATGTGGTGCTGGTAATCCTTTTCTACGCGGCGATCGTCCATTATCAGGATCGTTTTTTCGCTCTGATGGAAGCACTGATCCCCGCACCCAGCAAAGAGAGCCGGGAGATGATCGAAGAGACGGCATCGACGATGGAGATCGTCTTCTACTCCATTATCGTGACGGCGGTTTTCGAAGGCTTTCTCTTCGGGATCTTCATCAGCTATTTTGGCTTCGACGGACTGCTTTTCGGAGCGATCTACGGATTCGCCTCTCTGATCCCCGTCGTGGGAGGAGCGCTGCTCTGGGTGCCGCTCTCCCTTTATGCCTGGAGTGAGCTTGGGAGCAAGGATGCGTTGATCATCGCATCCTATTCGGTGATCGTCATCTCCATCATCGCCGATACCTTCGTCAAACCGATCATTATCAAAGTGATCAAAGAGCATATGCTCCACCACCATACCCGAATCAATGAACTGGTGATCTTCTTTTCCATCCTGGCAGGGATGACGACCTACGGTTTTTGGGGGATGATCCTCGGACCCGCAATCACGACCTTCCTCTTTGCCGCGACCCGGATCTACATCAACTACAGTCAGAGTCTCGAAGCGTGAGAGGCTTAGCAAGTTCATGGTATGATTAACAAAGTAAAAACAGAAGAAAGAAGGTGGGGATATGAGTGACGGAAAGATGAAGATTCTAATTATCGAGGACGATCCGGAATTGGCGATGGTGCTCTCCAGCTATCTGAGCAATTACGGCATGGAAGTGACGACGGTGGAAGATCCCTATCTGGGGCTTTCGATGCTGACGCAGAAAGAGTTCGATCTGGTAATCCTGGATTTGACGCTTCCGGGGATGGACGGCCTGGAAGTTGTGGAGAAGATTCGGGAAAAGTCGGACGTGCCCATCATCATCTCTTCGGCCCGGGACGACATCACCGACAAAGTCATCGGTATGGAGCGGGGAGCCGACGACTACATGCCCAAGCCCTACGATCCCAGAGAGTTGGTTACACGGATCAAAACGATTCTGCGCCGTACCGGTGCAGCGCGTAAGAAAGAAGAGTCGCTTTTCGATCTGGACAAAGAGGGTCGGGTGATTCGTTTCAAAGGGATTCCTCTGGATCTGACCGCCGCCGAGTTCGACGTGCTTTCGATGCTGATCCAGCACATGAATGCCGCAGTAAGCCGGGAGCAGCTTCTCTACGAGAGCGAGCACATCGACGACTCCAGCTCCGTGAAAAACATCGACGTCATCATCTCCCGGATTCGTCACAAGATCGCCAAACACGATCCCGATCACCAGTATATCCGCCCGGTACGGGGCGTAGGATATCTCCTGACCGACCGGGCAGTCTAAGGGATGAAAAACGTCTCCGTCACGACGTTTATCCACGTCATCTTTGCCATCGCCCTGATCGTGCTCGGGGCGACCTTCTACTACCTCCTCTCGTCGGGCCAGCAGCAGCGGCACCTGCAAAAGATCAACCGGTACAAAATCATCGCCGATCATTTCCTGACCCGGGAGGAGTTCGACCTCAACTCCACCGCGTATAAAAAGCTGCTCAAAGATTACCACCTCCAGCCGATCGATCCCAAAAGCGTCAAAAAGGAGATCGAGGAGCAAGGAGAGACGATCTTCAGCGGGCGCTCCGTCTACGGAAACGTACGGGTGTTCCAAACCAAGCAGAACTATTACATCTTGGTGGAGCGCTACGACTACACGCTCATGCTCAAAGACCTCCACCCCCAGGATTATATCTACGAGTTGCTCTTGACCATCGCGTTGATTTTGGGGATTTTGCTCCTTTTCATGTACGTGATGGTTCTGCGCAAACTCTATCCTCTAAAAAAGCTTCATCGACAGATCGAACGCTTCGCCGGCGGGGATTTGGAGGTGAAGATCGACGAGAGAGGAGGCGACGAGATCGGCAAGATCGCCCAGAGTTTCGACAAGGCGATTCGTCATATCAAGCAGCTCATGAGTTCCAAAAACCTCTTCATGCGCAATATCATGCATGAACTCAAAACCCCCATCACCAAGGGGCGGATCATCGTCGAGACGATCGACGATCCGATGGCCAAGCAGGTGCTCGTCAACGCCTTCGAGCGGATGAACGAACTCATCAGCGACTTGGCGGAAGTCGAGCGGATCACGATGTACAACTTCGAACCCCAGATGGAGGATACGACGCTTGCGAAGGTGATCGAACGCACCGAGCGGGTCTTGATGGCCGATCCGGCTCGTTACGAGATTCACTGCGACGACCGTCCTTTGCATACCGATATCAAGCTCCTGGCTCTGGTGCTCAAAAATTTGATGGATAATGGGATCAAATACAGCCCCGACAAACATGTGCGCGTCCAGAGCGTGGGCAACCGGATCGAAGTACGCAGCGTAGGCGAACCTCTCAAAGAGGATCTGAGCTTCTACACCGAGCCCTTCAGCCAGGAAGAAAAACGCAGCCACGGATTCGGCTTGGGGCTTTATATCGTGGCCAATATCCTGGAGAAGCTCGGCTACGGGTTCCGGTATCGCTACGACAAAGAGAGGGGCGAAAACGTTTTTGAAGTCATCATCGACTAATCTAGCTCTCCAAGTAACGTTGCCGCTTGGCAGGCTTGAGCCGATCGAGGTCGACGACGATGAATCCGTCGATGCAGTCGGCAAAATCGGGATCGATACCGAAATCCATAAAGAGGCTTCCTCCCGGCTCCGTCACTTCCGTATATTGTTTGTAAAGAGTGGGAATACTGTAGCCCATCGGTTCGAGATGTTCGCGCAGTACGCGAAGGGCTTGGCGATACTCTTTGCCTTCAAAAAGAGGTAGGATCTCTTTCAACTCTCCCGAGCGGATACGGTAGGGATTTTTATGCCGTACCGTCGGAGCTTCGGCACCGAAGTAGTGTTGATAAAATCCGACGATCAGCGCTCGGGCCTCTTGGGAATAGGATGCACTTAGACTCACGGGGCCGAAGAGATAGCGGATCTCCGGGTGGCGTCGGACGTAAGCGCCGATTCCCTGCCAGAGATAATCAAGCGCCCTGGAATTCCAATAGCGGGGTTGGACGAAGCTGCGGCCCAGCTCGATCCCCTGAAGCATGATCGGCTCGAACTCTTCGGAGTATTCAAAGAGCGTAGAGGTATAGAGCCCTTCGATTCCGTACGCCGGAAGAATTTCGCCGCAGATGCCGATGCGGTAAGCCCCCGCGATCTCCAACGCTTCGTCGTCCCAGATGATGAGGTGGCTGTAGTGGTAGTCGTAAACATCGATGTCGCGTTTTTTGCCGCTACCTTCGCCGACGCTGCGGAAAGAGATCTCTCTTAGACGGCCGATTTCTCGAAATACCGTATCTTTGCGATCGCTTTCGTAGAGGAGGATCTTTTTGTGGTCGGAGGTTTCTCCCAGGAGCTCCGCGCGTTTGAGTGCATTTTTGAGTTCGCTTCTCGATTCGGGGCGGGCGATCTCTTTGAGGGTTTTGAAAAGCGGGGTTTTGTCGCGCGCGATTCGATAGAAATGTTTGCGCAGCAGTTTGACCGACTCTCCCGAAGTGAGCGAAGGAAGACGGTAGGCTTCGTAGGGGATGGGGCGTCCGATCTTGAAGGAGATGGCCCGATTTTCGTAGCGCATCATCTCATGGGGGAGTAAGACGGTACCGATGTTTTTGTTGACCAGGGAGAGGGTGTAAAAGAGTGCCGAGTTTTTCGCATCGATAAAGATCGGCAAGATCGGCGAACGGGTCTTGGCAGCGAAGCGGTAGAAGCCTTTGTGCCATTTGGCATCTTTGATCCCCGTCAATCCGGCACGACTCACTTCGCCCGAAGGAAAGACGATCACCATCTCTTCGTTTTCCAACGCATCGTAGACCGCTTGCAGGGAGGCTTTGGAGATCCGTCCGGAGAGATTGTCCACGGGGATGAGGATCTCCCGGAGATTTTCAAAAGCATAGAGAAAATCGTTGGCCAGGATTTTGATATCTTGGCGAATCTCTTTGATCATGTCGATCAGCGCCATGGCATCGAGGGCTCCCAGGGGATGGTTGGCGACGACGACGCAACGACCGCAGCTGGGGATGCGTTCGAGCTCTTTTTTGTTGACGATGACCTCCAAACCCATACGATCGATGACGCTCTCGACGAAAGCAAATGCATCGTCTTTGGCATGCTCCCTCAAAAAGGCGTTGATGCTGCCTTCGCGAAAAATCGCTTGAAAGAGCGTCACCGCTCCAGGAATTGAGCGCAGGGCGGGGGCATGGTGGGCGAGATAGGATTCGACGCTCAGAGCCATTATGCCACCATATAGATTTCGAGAAGTTCCGTCGCGACTTGATTGCAGAGCTTTTTTTCGTTGTCGGAGGATTCTACGAGAGATTCGAGGTAATCCCACTCCTGATAGATGATGGAGTAGGCTTCTTCACGGAACATTCCGTGGCGGATACAGAGACATTCGACCAGTTTTTCGACCCATGTGTTCATGCTGCACTCCTTGAAAGGGTGCGATAGTATGAAGCAATCGGGTTACGGTTTCGTTACGTGACGGAAACAGTTTGGAATCGAAGGCATGAAAACTCCCCCGGGCTTTTCGCTTTGAGCTTACTGCTTTATGCTTATATTTGCGGCTTTGCGCTTTTTGCTTTTCTAAGCGCATCGGCGATGA
>CAYUXG010000058.1:0-6061 GCA_964448735.1 uncultured Nitratifractor sp.
GGAAAAATTATGCTATGATGCATCCAATCTCGGCCGTCCTTCGATCGGCGGTCGATTTCGTTTTTGTTTTCCTTCGATGACTCTAACACTCCATTTTTATTCTCAGCCTGGATCGTCCTTTAGATCCTCTATCGCAAGCAGGCTGACACCCACAAGGTTTTTTATGACATTTTCCGATCTCGGCTTATCCAAGCCACTGCTGCATGCCGTCTCCCAGGAGGGATACGAGCACCCCACACCCATCCAGGCCAAGGCGATTCCCGTCGTCCTGGAGGGCAAAGATATCCTCGCCGGAGCCCAGACGGGTACGGGCAAGACCGCCGGCTTCACCCTGCCGCTGCTGGAGCTGATGAGCCGCACGAAGCCTGCCCAGGGGCGTCGCAACGTTCGGGCGCTGATCCTCACGCCGACGAGGGAATTGGCCGCCCAGGTGGCCGAAAGCGTCAAGAGCTACGGCAGGCATCTGCCTTTCCGCTCCGCCGTCATCTTCGGTGGCGTAGGGATCCAGCCCCAGAAAAACGCGCTCAAGCAGGGGGTCGATCTCGTCATCGCTACGCCGGGGCGTCTGCTCGACCTGGCCAACCAGCGCGCGATCGACCTCTCCAACGTGGAGTATCTGATCCTCGACGAAGCGGATCGGATGCTCGATATGGGCTTCATCCACGATATCCGCAAGATTCTGGCGCTGCTGCCGAAAAAGCGGCAGAATATGCTCTTTTCCGCGACCTTCTCCAACGAGATCAAGCGTCTCGCCGACGGTCTGCTCCATGAGCCCGTGCTCATCGAAGTGGCCCGCCGCAATACCGCTTCGGAGCAGGTGACGCAGCATGTCTATCCCGTGGACAAGGCCCGCAAACAGGAGCTGCTTACCCATCTGATCAAGCTGGGCAATTGGCAGCAGGTGCTGGTCTTTACCCGGACCAAGCACGGGGCGGACCGCCTGAGCAAACAGCTCCAGCGCGAAGGCATCAGCGCCGGGGCGATCCACGGCAACAAGAGCCAGGGAGCCCGCACCAAGGCGCTCAAAGAGTTCAAAGAGGGCGCCGTGCGGGTCCTGGTGGCGACGGATATCGCCGCCCGGGGACTCGACATCGAGAGTCTGCCCCACGTGGTCAACTATGAGCTGCCCAACGTGGCGGAGGATTATGTCCACCGCATCGGCCGGACGGGACGTGCAGGCAAAGAGGGTGAAGCCCTCTCCCTGGTCTGCATCGACGAAAAGGCGCTTTTGGGCAACATCGAGCGGCTGATCAAAAAGGAGATCCCCAAGGTGCAGCTCGAAGCGTTTCTCCCCGATCCCTCCATCCGCCCCGAACCGATCCAGCGGGGCAGTCGCGGACGTCAGGGCGGCGGACGCTCCTCCGGCAGCCGCTCGCGCCGCAGCGCTCCCCGGAGATAGGGATGGCTCTTCCTGGACTGAAGGATCTCGATCCCGAGAGCCGTGAACGGCTCCACCGGGAACTTGATGCGTTCGCCTCCCGGATCGGAGGGCGCAATCCCTTTCTGGGGCTGCTCGAAGCGGTGCGAGCACAGAGCTCCCATCCGCTCCTCTCCTCCCGGAGGAGTCTAGTCTATCCCCATGGAGAGCTCAAGTGGAACAAGACGCTCTATCGGGACAAGATCGAGCTGCTGCGTGCGATTCGAAAGGAAGAGAACGAGCGGGGCAACCTCCTGCCCGATCCCGACTCCCGCGACTACAAAAAGGTGCTCAATCTCCTGCGCACCCTCGGCCCCGTGACCTTCACGATTTGGCCCAAGGAGGTCGAGTCGGGCAAGCCCGTCACCTTCCGCGCTTTGCTGCGTATCGACGAGACGACGACCCGGCTCGATCCCATTTTCGATGCCATTTTCTTCGCCTCTTTCGATTTGGTCAAAAAGCTCCTCAACCAAAGCTCCTGAATCCTTACAGGGAAAAGAATCTTTTCGTTGGGGGAAGAGCTTTCTTACAAGAGATGGTGACGTCGGCAGAAATTCTCCGTCGTCATCCGTTCGATCCCTTCGCTTGCGAAGTCCTTGTCGTTGGAGAGAATCAGATCGGCATCGACTTTCCGGGCCATGATGTATTGGATCGTATCTTCCAAATCTTTGAATGAGCGGTTTTCCTGCATCAGCCGGCAGCTTTGGGAGATCTCTTTGTTGCCGAACTCCACGGCAGTGCACCATTGATTGATCCGGATGATCTGATCCAGTGCCTTATGACGATCCTTGCGGGCGAAAATGTAGTAGATCGTCGTGACGATGTCGCAAGAGGTAAAGAGCTCCGTTTCCTCTTTTTCGAGAAGATAGGTCACGGTCTTCCTGCTTGCCCGACAGAACGGACGATTTTCGTCATAGAGATCCGCCAGCACATTGGCGTCGAGGAAGATACGTTTAAACATTTCGATCGGCTTTGATCGATTGGATCGATTTTCCTTCGAGAAGCCCGCTTCCGATCTCGTCGGCGATTTCGATCGACTTTTTGAAAGCTTCAAGTCGCTTTTTTTCTCGCTCGTTACGATAGCGATGCTCAACCAGCTCTTCGACGAGAGCCGTCATCGATTTTTTGCCGTTTCGGGCGAGCTCTTCGAGGTGGGCGGCGACCTCTTCTTTGAAAACGAAATTTTTTCGCACGGTTGCGGACATACGACTCTCCGATACATAAAATTTTTTATGTATTCATTGTAGCATAAAACAAGTTGAAGAGATTTGTTCTTTCCGTGTTTATTGTGGAGATCGGATTCAGCGCCCGACGGCGTGATCGAGGTAGGCCAAGGCGATGTAGTAGTCGAAGTAGCTGTTGACCAGATCCCCCAGGGAGTTGATGTAATCCTGGCGGGCGCTTTGCAGTTCCAGATAGTCGGCCAAATCGTTGGCGTATCGCTTCTGCGCCTGATGAAACTTTTTCAAGGCGCGAAGGGCGATGGCACGATTGAGCGCGAACTGTTTGCGCAGGTGCTTCAGGTTGAGGTAGGCTTGGGTGACCTCTTTGCGCAGGCTCAGCAATGCCTGCTCCCGGTAGGCTCGTACTTTCATCGCTTCGATGCGGGCCATTTCCGCTTCCGCACTCTCTCGATACCCGCTAAAGAGGCTCCAGTTCATGCGCACGCCCACGGTTTCATGATTCCAGGCTCCGCTGCAGGGATGGACGGCCTTGGCTCCGCTCTCCCCGTAGAGTTCCAGTTTGGGCAGGGTATGAAGAGCTTTGCTCCGCGCCAGGGCGTCGGCGCTACGGATTTGACGATCGATTCCCTCGAGGACCGGCCGATGTTTTCTGGCATAGGAGAGGAGCCCTTCAAGCGACAAACTTTTCGAAGGGAGCTGCCATTTTTCCGGAGTCCCCGCACGAGTAAAGAGACGATAATGCCCCTCTTCCGGCACGTTCCCCAAGCTCTCTTCGAGGAGGGTGCGGTTCATCATGTAGAGGTAGCGCGCATCGCTGAGGGACTTTTCGGCTTGTTGCAGCCCCAGTTTGGCGTCGGTGACGTCCACGGCGGTTTTGATCCCCGATTTGAGATACTTTTGAGCCCGGTTGAGTTGCTGTCGCTGGAGGCGGACCTCTTCTTCCCGGACTCGGATCATGGTCTTGGCCTTGAGCGCCTCGTAATAGCGTTGCTTGACCTGGAAGATTTTGTCTGCGATCAGTTGGCGCAGTTTCGCCTCGGCGACCCTTTCGTCTTCACGGGCGGAAGCAAGCTCTTCGGCACTTCGGCCGAAGTCGTAGAGCAGTTGCGTCACGCTCAAAGTCCCTTCGAGGGTATCGGTCGTCGTATCGGGAGCATTGTGTACCGCGTCAAACTCTCGCTGCGCACGAATCGAGAGCCCCAGCTGTGGCAGTTGGACGCTTCGCACGCTCCGGCTCTTTTGGCGTGCGCTTTGCAGATCGTAATTTCCCAGTCGGATGTCGGGACTGTGTTTCAGTGCGTATTGCACCAGATCGTCGACGCTCAGGGTGCGGGCATTCAAAACGGTGGCTCCTACGATCAATCCCAAAATGATGATTCGTTTACGCATTTTTCTCTCCTGCAAATCGTTCCCTCAACCGTTCCAGCAACACGAAAAGCACCGGCGTCAAGAGAAAGGTCAGCAGCGTCGAAAGGGCCATCCCCCCGAAGACCGCCGTCCCCAGGGAGCGTCGTGATGCCGCTCCCGCGCCGCTGGCGACCACCAAGGGCCAGATCCCCAGCAAAAAGGCGAAAGCCGTCATCAGGATCGCCCGCATTCTAAGCTTGGCGGCCTGCACCGCACTCTCGACCAGCTCCATCCCCTTTTCGCGGAGTTCCTTGGCGAACTCCACGACCAAGATGGCGTTTTTCGACGCCATGGCAATCAGGAGCACCAAGCCGATCTGGGTATAGATGTCGTTGAGCAGCCCCGCCGCCATGTTGGCCCCCAGGGCCCCGGCCATCACCGCGGGAATGGGCAGCATGATCGTCAGGGGGATGATCCAGCTCTCGTACTGCGCCGCGAGGAAGAGATAGACCATCAGCAGCGAGAGGGCGAAGATATAGAGCGCCGCGTTGCCGGCCTCTTTCTCCTGGAGGGTCACCCCCGAAAACTCGAGGCCGATGTCGGGAGGCAACTTGGCCGCGAGCTCTTCGATCGCGGCGATGGCGTCGGCGGAGCTGTAGCCTTTGGCGGCGTTGTGTATGCCGTTGACGGCGATGCTCTGATAGCCGTTGAAGTGTGTCAGCGTGCTCGGGCCGCTGCTTGGCTGGATCGTGACGAAGCTCGAGAGGGGGATCATCTTGCCCTCGCTGTTACGCACGAGAAAGCGATTCAACTGATCGGCGTGGCCTCGGTAGCGTTCGTCCACCTGGACGAAGATGCGGTAACTTTTGGAGAAGCGGTTGAAGTCGTCTACATAGAGGGAGCCAAGATAGCTGCCCAAGACATTGAGGATCTCGTTGAAGGGCACTTTGGAGGCCGCCGCTTTCTCCCGGTCGATATCGAGGACGAGCTGGGGATAGTTGGAGTTGAACATCGTGTAGGCGCTGGCGATTCGAGGGTCGCGGTTCAGTTGGGCGATGAACTTCTTCGCCTGGGCCTCGAAATCCTTCAGCGGCAGGCCCGTGAGGTTTTCGAGCTTGAATTCGAAGCCTCCCGTCGCCGAGAGTCCGGGAATCGACGGAGGACTAAAGAGCCGGACGCTGACTCCCGGAAGGGAGCTTGAGGCTTGGCGCTGGATCTTGGCGATGATGGAAGAGACGCTCAGATCCGGAGCCTCGCGCTCCTTCCAATCCTTGAGGACGACGAAGATCGCCGCGGTGGAGGAGTCCAGCGTGCCCATGATGCCGTTGAAGCCGTTGATGCTAATGGCTGCCTCCACGCCGGGGGTTTTCCGGATGATCTCGACGACCTTTTTGGTCGCGGCCTCCGTATCGTGCAGCCGCACTCCCGGTTCGAGGTTGACCGCCGCTACCAGCGTCCCCTGGTCCTCTTCGGGCAAAAAGCCCGTGGGCAGCGTCCGAAAGAGCAGCCAGGTTCCTGCCAAAAGCAGCAAAAAGCCGCCAATGGGCACGACCCAGTGGCGGATCAAAAAGCGCAGGAGCTTTTCGTAGGCGTTTTTCAAGCGCTCCAATCCTGCGTCGAAAGCCCGAAAAAAGGCGTTTTTCTTGCCGTGGCCTTTGCGCAGGACCGTCGCCGCCATCGCCGGAGAGAGGGTCAGAGCCACCAGGGCCGAGATGAGGACCGAGAAGGCGATGGTCAGGGCGAACTGCTTGTAGAGTGCACCCGAGATCCCGGGGATGAAGGTCACCGGCACGAAGACCGCCAGAAGCACCAGCGTCGTGGAGACGATGGGCGCGGAGATCTCCTTCATCGCCAGGCGGGTCGCCTCTTTGACGCTGAGATCCGGGTTTTTCTCCAGGTTGGCTTCGACGTTTTCCACGACCAAAATCGCGTCGTCGACGACGATGCCGATGGCGAGGATCAAGCCAAAGAGCGTCAGGGTGTTGATCGAAAATCCCACCGCCAGCAACGCGGCAAAGGTGCCGATCAGCGAGACGGGGATCGCCACGGCGGGGATGATCGTCGCCCGCAGAGATTGGAGGAAGAGATAGACGACGATGAGGACCAGCACCAG
>CAYUXG010000059.1:0-5987 GCA_964448735.1 uncultured Nitratifractor sp.
TCCCCGTGCATGTGGATGAGATCGGATGCGATATTCTCTGCGGCACGGGGCGCAAGTATCTCAGAGGCCCCAGGGGGACGGGACTGCTCTACGTGCGCAAAGATCTCATCGAATCGTTGGAGCCTCCCCTTTTGGATCAACACGCGGCTCCGCTGATTTCACCGACCGAGTATCGGATCAGACCGGATGCCAAACGTTTTGAGAACTGGGAGCAGTATTTCGCAGGCAAAGCCGCTTTGGGCGTAGCGATCGACTATGCGCTCTCTTACGGTCTGGAGGCGATCGAGAGCCGCATCGACCATCTCTCCGGGCTTCTGAGAAGTAAACTGGCGCAGATGGAAGGGGTGGAACTGACCGACGAAGGAGTCCGGCAGTGCGGTATCGTCACCTTCACGGCGGAGCAGTCGAGCCCCTCTGAGATCAAGCGGGCACTCGCCGAGGCAGGAATCAACGTCTCGACTTCCAAGGGATCGGGCAGTCTGGTCTCTTTTTCTCATCGCGGTCTCGATGAGGTCGTCAGAGCTTCTCTGCACTACTACAATACCGAAGAGGAGATCGACTATTTCTTGACGACACTCCGGGGACTTCTCAGTAAAAAAGTCGGATAGATCTCAAAAGCCGGCCCAATGTGGGTTGATCCAATTTTTATCCATAGGCGCTTTGCTGCCAAACCATGACACTTTCAAAGAATATTGCTAAAATGATGACAATTTTATGTGTAGACGGGCTTCTCCGGATCTCTGGCCCGTCGAAGCGAGGAATGACGGATGGTCTTGATGATCGACAACTACGACAGCTTCACCTACAACATCGTCCAGTACTGCCGCGAGCTCGGGGCCGATCTGCGGGTGATCCGCAACGACGAAATGAGCGTCGAGGAGATCGCCGCACTCGATCCGGAGAAGATCATCCTCTCTCCGGGCCCCTCCACCCCCGACGAAGCGGGGGTGACCCTGGAGGTGATCGAGCGCTTCGCGACACAGAAACCGATCTTCGGCATCTGCCTGGGGCATCAAAGCATCGCTCAGGCCTTCGGGGGCGAAGTGATCCGGGCCAAAAGGATGATGCACGGCAAGACTTCCCGGGTGCGGGTGACGGGGGAGAGTCCGATCTTTCGCGACCTTCCCGAGGAGTTTCAGGCCACCCGCTACCACTCGCTGGTGGTCAATCCGGACAATCTCCCCGAGCGGATCGTCCCCACGGCCGTCAGCACCGACGACGGGGAGATCATGGCGCTCAAGATCGAGGGGCTCGACGTCTACGGCGTGCAGTTTCACCCCGAATCGATCATGAGCGAATACGGCCACGAGATGCTGGATCACTTCCTGAAACTGTGATTTTATGCCCATGATCCGGATGGACGAGCGAACTTTTCGACTCTTTGTCCTTTTCTATTTCGCGTGCCTGGCTCTTTTGTCGGCGACGACGCCTCTGAGCCCCAGCGAAGCGAAGCTCTTTTACGAGCCGCGTTTTATCCCTTCGGCCTGGGTGGCGAGGGAGCTTCACGAATGGATTCCCGGCATGGCGGGCTTGAGGATTTTCCCTTACCTTCTGGGGGTGTTCAACGCCGGGCTCTTTTGGCAGATTCTTCGAGAGTATTTTCCCCGGCAGGAAGATCGGCGTTTTGCCTTTTTGATCTACCTGCTGCTTCCCGGAGTCATCGCCTCGGCCGTTTTGCTCAATACGGCGGTCTATGCCCTTAGTTGTGTCTTGCTCTTTCTCTGGGCCTATCTGAAGGGGCGGTTTTGGCTGCAGCTTCTGGCCTTGGCGGCGCTTGTGCCTTCGCCCACTGCGACCTTTGCCTTTTACGCTGCGCTGGCACTCTACGGCTATCGTAAGCGAGAGTACTCTCTGGCGGCTGCCGCACTCCTCTTTTTGATCGTGGTCCTGGCGCTGGGGACCTACGGCTTCTCCGGCAGGCCCCGGGGGCATTTTCTGGAGCTTTTGGGGGTCGATGCGGCGCTCTTTTCTCCGCTCTTTTTTATCTACTACTTCTACTCGCTCTATCGGGTTTCGCTCGAGGGGCCCCGGGACATTTTCTGGTATGTGTCGGCGACGGCGCTGGTCGTCTCTATGGTGCTTTCGATCCGCCAGCAGATCCTCATCGTCGATTTCGGTCCCTATCTGCTGGCGGGGGCGATGATCCCGGTGGCGGTCTATTTCCGCAGCCTTCGGGTGCGCATGCGCAGGTTTCAGCGACGCTACCGATTCGCTGCGGGGGTTGTCGTGGCGACGTTGGTGCTCAGTGCATTGGCGCTTTTTCTGCACCGGCCGATCTATCGGCTTCTGGGGAGTCCGGCGCATTACTTCGCCGCAGCGATCTACGAGCCCTACGATCAGATGATTCGTCTGCGATCCGAGGGGAAAAAATGTTACCCACGGCTGCGCAAACGGCGATACGAGGCGGTCATGCGTTTTTATGGACTGCAACCCTGCCACAAAGGGAAGTAGCCTCTTTTTCCGTGGAGCGGACTGTTTCCAAAATACACAGATCTACGACTCCATCCTCGTGAAGCGGCCCTTATCATTTTCTTGAAACCTTCTAATGATAGAATATCTACACCTTACGATAAACAAAGGAGAAGCCGATGGCTCAACGAGCAATACGCGAATATGACGGAAAGGCGCTCTTTTCCAAACATTGGAACGAGTATTTCGATGGATTCCACTATCCCTTCAAATCGGTGCTGGTCACCAGCGGCGACGAATTGCGGGCCAAAGCGAAGGAACACGGTTTCGAGTGGCTCAATCAAGAGCCTCTGGTCGTCAAACCCGACATGCTCTTCGGAAAGCGGGGGAAAAACGACCTGGTGCTCTTCAAGGTCAACAAGCCCGGCGACGTCACGCTGGAGGATGCCGCCAAATGGATCGACGAGAAGCAGAGCCACGAAGTGACGCTGCTTAGTGGACAGCGGGGCCATCTGACCCACTTCATCGTCGAGCCTTTCACCCCCCACACCCAGGAGCAGGAGTACTACATCGCCGCGACGACCGTCGGCGAAGACGACGTGCTCTACATGTCCGCCGAGGGAGGCATGGAGGTCGAAGAGGGCTGGGACGAGAAGGTCAACGAAGTCCGCATCCCCATTAACATGAACGAAGCCGATATCGAAAAAGCGATCCATGCCAATATCCCCGAAGATATCCCGGCGGAGAGCAAAGAAACCTTCGCCTCTTTCGCCATCGACTTCTTCAAATTCTTCCGCGATATGCACTTTGCTTATCTGGAGATCAACCCTCTGGTCCTCATCGGCAACGACGCCCATATCCTGGACTTGGTCGCCCGCCTCGACGATACCGCCGGCTTCATGATGAAGGAGAAGTGGGGAGAGATCGAATTCCCCACCGCCTTCGGCATGGAAGATCAATCCCCCGAAGAGAAGGCGATCGCCGAAGCCGACAGCAAATCGGGGGCTTCGCTGAAACTGACGATCCTCAATCCCCAGGGGCGGATCTGGACCATGGTCGCCGGCGGCGGCGCCTCCGTCGTCTACGCCGATACCATCGCCGACATGGCCGGGGTCAAGGATCTGGCCAACTACGGTGAATATTCCGGAGGTCCTACCACGGGTGAGACGGAGTTCTACGCCGAGACGATCTTCGATCTGATGACCCGCTATCCCGATCCCCGAGGCAAGATCCTCATCATCGGGGGTGCCATCGCCAACTTTACCGACGTGGCCAAGACCTTCACCGGGATCATCAACGCCCTGGAGAAGTGGGCACCCAAGCTCAAAGAGAACAACACCAAGATCTACGTCCGCAGGGGAGGCCCCAACTACGAAAAAGGTCTGCAGGATATGAAAGAGGCCGCCGAGCGCCTGGGACTGGAGATTCATGTTTACGGCCCCGAGACCCACGTGACCGACATCGTGCGTATGGCGCTCGAAGATGAGAAGAAGTAAAGGGAGGAGAGAAAAATTATGAGCAGACTTTTTACACGCGATACCCAGGCGATTTTCTGGAACAACAACAAAAGTGCGATCCAGCGGATGCTGGATTACGACTACGTGATCGAGCGGGAGACCCCCTCCGTAGCGGCCATCGTGGCTCCCACCAGCAGTGCCAAGTTCGAAAAATTCTTCTGGGGGCCCGACGAGATTATGATCGATGTTTTCCGCTCCACCAAAGAAGCGGTCGAAGCCCATCCTAACGCCGACGTTCTGCTGAACTTCGCTTCGTTCCGGACCGCTTACGACGTGACGATGGAGGCGATCGCGATTCCCAACCAGTTCCGCGTCATCATGGTCACCGCCGAGGGGATTCCCGAGCGGCTGGCGAGGACGATGAACCAAGCGGCCCGTGATGCCGGCGTGACGGTCATCGGACCCGCCACCGTCGGTGCCATCGCTCCGGGAGCTTTCAAGATCGCCAACATCGGTGGCACCATCGAAAACATCGTCAAATCCAAGCTCCACCGCGCCGGAAGCGCCGGTTTGGTGACCCGATCGGGAGGACTCTTCAACGAGCTTTGTAATATCATCGCCCTCAATGCCGACGGCATCGCCGAGGGTGTGGCGATCGGCGGAGACCGCTTCGTCGGATCGGTTTTCATCGACAACATGCTACGCATGGAGAGTAACCCCGATGTAAAATACATGATTCTCCTCGGGGAAGTCGGCGGAACCGAAGAGTACAAGGTGATCGAGGCGGTTAAATCAGGCAAGATCACCAAGCCCGTCATCGCCTGGTGTATCGGAACCATCGCCAAGCACTTTAGCTCGGGAGTCCAGTTCGGCCATGCGGGGGCCAGTGCCAACGCAGATGCCGAGACGGCCGAAGCGAAAAACAGGGCAATGGCCGAGGCGGGCATCCATGTCCCCGAGAGCTTCAACGACCTGCCCCGGGTCATCAACGAAGTCTATACCAAGCTCTACAACGAAGGGGTGATCCTGGAGATCCAGGAGCCAGAAATTCGGACGATCCCCAAAGTACGCCGTCCCAAAAACTTCATCTGTACCATCAGCGACGACCGGGGCGAAGAGGCGACCTACGCGGGCTACCCCATCAGCTCCGTGGCGACTCCCGATACGGGCAAAACCATCGGTGACGTGGTCAGCCTGCTTTGGTTCAAGAAAGTCTATCCCCGCTGGGCGGTCGACTTTATCGAGACGGTCATCAAAACCGTCGCCGACCATGGTCCCGCCGTCTCCGGTGCCCACAATGCGAAAGTCACCGCCCGTGCCGGCAAGAGCGTGGTCGAATCCCTCGTCACCGGATTGCTCACCATCGGTCCCCGCTTCGGCGGAGCGATCGACGGAGCGGCAAAGTACTTCAAATATGCCAACGACAACGATCTGACTCCCGCCGAGTTCCTGGCTTACATGAAGAAAGAGGGGATTCCCATCCCCGGCATCGGCCACCGGATCAAAAGCCTGCGCAACCCCGACCTTCGCGTGGAAGGGTTGAAGAAATTCGCGCAGGAGTATTTCCCCGCTACGCCTCTGCTCGATTATGCCCTGACGGTAGAGCAGTTGACCACGTCCAAGAAGGACAACCTGATCCTCAACGTCGACGGCACCATCGGAATCCTTATGGTCGATATGTGGCGCTCTCTGGGTTACAGCGAAGAGGAGATCGACGAGTTCATCGAGTCGGGGACGCTGAATGCCTTCTTCATCCTGGGACGCACCATCGGCTTCATCGGCCACGTCCTGGACGAGAAGCGCCTGGCGATGCCCATGTACCGTCACCCCTGGGACGACATCCTCTACGATGTCAAAAAGGCGGAAGAGATTTAAAAGAAAGCTCTCCTGAATTCGTCACCGGCTCAATGCCGGTTCTTTTTTCCTTAACTCAGCAATCTCCCACACTCTATGTATAATAAGTATTTCAAGGCGCGTTGGAATATTCCACACAGACAGGATGCTGCATCGTATTCTTCTGGAGACAAATCTCCATATATAATGTAAGTTATTTATTCGACGAAATTTTTTCCCGAATTTTTTGCAATTTCTCCTGCAAATCCCTTGACAAGGGCGGGAGTT
>CAYUXG010000060.1:0-5982 GCA_964448735.1 uncultured Nitratifractor sp.
GTCGGGGCGATCTTTGCGGTAGCCTTTGGCGATGTTGAGGATTTGCCAGACTCGACTGTCGGAGTGTTTGTAGTAGCGGGAGCGGTCGAGGATGCGGTAGCGGATCGTCTCTTTGAGGCTTTGGAGGTGCTCGGCGTCGACGAGAAGGAGATAATGTTTTTCGGCGGGAAGCTTTCGGATGCCGCGGATTTTGGTCCGGGCGTAGAAGGGCATCGATTGGCGCCCTCCCTCCAGGGCATAGACCTTCAGCTGTGGGTGCTCATGACGGATTTGGACGATTCTCTCGCCGAAACGCTGATAGCCGAAGTAGTCGGAGATGGCGGGGTAGATGTTGCCCAGGACGCTGAAGTAGAGCATCGCCATCACGGCGCCCACCCGAAAGATCCCAAGATATTTGCTGCGCATCTTGAGAAAGAAGAGTCCCAGAGTTGCGGCAAGGATCAGAGCGAAGGGGAAGGAGCGGTCGTCGAAGTAGAGAATCCAGATCGCGATCAGGGCGAGAGAGAGGAGGATCTGAAGCCCAAGTAGCGTCGCTTTGACGAGACGGGTGAAGGGGGCGTGATAGAAGGCCAGTGCGGTTAGAATCGCGGCGAAGCCCTGGAGGTTGAAGAGGTAGCCCGGAAGCTTGGATTTGGGGATCGAGAGGGTGACGAAGACGACGAAAAAGCCCGTCAGGATCAGCAGCAGCGAGGGGTTGGCGCGAAGATCCCGCCAGAGCGTGCCCCAATGCTTTTTCAGATGAAATGCCGCAAGAGGGAGGAGCAGGATCGACCAGGGGGCGAAATTGCCAAAAAAGACTTTAACGTAAAAGAAGGGGCCGTTTCTTCCCGTAATGTTGTGTCCGATCCGGTCGAAAAACTCATGATAGACGAAGTGGACGTACTCCATGCGGTAGTGGGCGAGCATGTAGAGGTACCAGGGCAGTGCCACCAGGGCGAAGGCGGCAAAGGAGAGAAGAGCTTTGCGCAAAAAGGCCGCTTTGTGCCTCCAAATCTCCCCGGCTCCGAGCAAAAAGCCCGTCGTCAGGATGAAGACGACCCCCACATAGAGCTTGGCGAGAAAAGCCAATCCGACGGAGGCTCCGAAGAGAAGGAGCGTGCGTGTATCCCTGCGACCCCGAAGCAGGTCGGCCAGGAAGTAGAAGGAGAGCAGGACGGTAAAGAGCAGCAGCAGGTGGGTGGCAATGTGCCGGGACTGGAGGATGAAAGAGGCGGAGGAGACGAGAAAAAAAACGCTCAAAAAGGCGATCGTCTTTTCCGGAAAGAGCTTGCGTGCGAGTAGCCAGGTGAGGGCAAGCGTCGCCAGGGCCAGGCAGGCCAGCGCCAGACGCAGCGTCCATGCATCCGCCCCCCAGAGCCAGGCGAAAGGAAGCAGCACCCAGTAGATAAGGATCGGTTTCTGCCAGCGGTGTTCGTAGTTGAAGTAAGGGTCCAGATAATTGTGGCGTTCGATCATCTCCCGGACTGCATCGGCGTAGAGTCCCTCGTCTTTGTTCCAGACCGGATAGTCGCCGATGTGGTAGAAGAGCAGCAGCATATAGGCAAGCAGCAGCAGACTCAGCAGGATCGATTCGCGGCGGGTGGGATTCATGGGCGTTCCTCACAAAAGATAGGAGTCGGGCCGGCACGCCTGATCGAGGGGAGGGGGGTTGCGTTGAGGTCCCGGCATCGATAGGCATGACCGGTCGGCAGCGGACGGCTCTGTGCATCTTTGGTCCAGAAAGCGTGCAGGGTCGTGCCTCCTTTGCGGAAGCGGTAGTCGTAGAGTCCTCCCTGTAGATCGTGCCCCGTCGGGATGCTTCCCGTCAACTCTTTCTCCAGTACGGCGAAGGCCCTGAAAGCGGGGTAGTGCCGTGGACTCAGATGGTCGGCAAGGCCGTAGCCCCGGGCGAAGAGTTGCCACCAGTAGACCCGATCGACATAGCCGCTTGCGAGGGCGATAATGAGGTAGCGGGCCATGTAGTCGCGGTACTTATCGGGAGAGACCGCCTCTTTGTCGGAGGTGGGTTTGTACGCTCCCGTGCCGGCGAGAGGCCAGTTGACTTCGGTGATCCAGAGGGGTTTGTCGGGAGCGATCGCTTTGAAGAGGCGGATCTTGGCCTCCGTATCGAAACCGTTCTGCTCGTTTTCTGGTTGCCGGACCCGGTCCACGTAGAGGAGGCTCGCCTGGATGTCGAAGCGGTGATCGGCCAGAGCGTCGAAGTAGAGGGTGTAGAACCATTCGAAGTCGATCACCCCGGGGCCGAGGGTTTTGGCCGTGGGATCGTAGCGCCGGATCGCATCGAAAGCGGCATCGACGAAGGCCCGGTAGTGTTCGGGCGTCCCTACGCCCCACTTGCTCCGGTTGACCGCTTCTCCGATTTGGTAAAAATCCGCATAGGGGGCGAAGTCTTTGACGATGCGGCTCCAGATTTTTTGTAGATTCCCGCGAAAGCTTTCGAAGAGTTGGGCAGGGACCAGAAGCAGGTGATAGCCTTTGTCATGGAGGATGCGGGCGAAGGCAAGATCTTTTCGGTAAGCCGCAGAGTCCAGATACCCGGATGTGGCGTAGATCCGAAGGCCTACCGAATGCACTCCCAGTTCGCGAAGAGCGGAGAGGATCCGATCGGGATCGTTTTTGGCCGGATCGACGAAGATCCCCAGGGCATCCGGGGAGATCCTCCGGTAGCGGGGGCGGATCGTTTCGTAACGATAGAGGAGGGATGGGAGCTCCAGCAGAGTCTCTCCCGCAGTGCCAAGGTAGGTGCGCAGATTGAGCATCCGGAAGATGCGCTTTTGCTCCTTGTCCAGCCCGATCCGTCCGGGTTGGTCGCTCGGAAGCATCCGGGTGACCAGTTTTTTCTGCAGCGTATCGGTACCGGCGAAGCTACGCGTCAGGGGAGGGACGAGCCAGTAGGCGAGAAAGAGGATCCCCAGGAGCAGGAGAATCAAGGTGGAAAAAACTTTGAGAATTTTTTTAAACATGCAATGAAGGAACTTTCGCTGGGTGATTTATTGATAGGATGGTAGCATAGCCCTGCTGACGCCTTAAGCATCTTCGATCGAAAATGAGAGATAATCCCGGCACATTTGAAGCAACGGAGGCATTGTGGATCTTCTCGGATATTTTTTCATCACCCTGGTGCTGGCGACGCTCTTTTCGATGGCGGGGGCGGGAGCGGGGATCGCATTGATCCCGATCCTGCATTTTCTGGGGATCGATTTCAACCTGGCCAAGGCGACGGGGCTCTTTGTGGGGTTTTCCACCACCGTCACCTCTTCGGTGATGAATTGGCGTCGGGGCGTGTTGCGGATCAGGCGGGTGCTTCCCCTGGCGTTGACGCTGCCGATCTTCGCTCCCCTGGGAGCGCAGCTGTCGCGTCTCGTGGATCCGACGCTCGTGAAGCTGCTCTTTGCGCTTTTTCTGATCTTCAGCGCTTCGATGATGCTCTTTTTCAAGAAGCAGCCCAAAGCCCACATCGACGCCGCCTGGGTCATGGCACTGTTGGGCGCCGGGGTCGGGACGCTGGCGGGCTTGCTGGGCGTGGGCGGGGGCAATCTGCTGATGCCGATGCTGATTTTGCTCGGTTTCCCGCCCAAGGAGGTGGCGGTGGCGGTGAGTTTCGTCGTGCCCTTTTCGGCCCTGAGCTCCTTTCTCAGCTATGCGACCTTCGTGACGATCGACTGGCCGCTGCTGGCTGCATGCGTTGCCGGGGCGGTGCTGGGGGGTCTGGCGGGCAATCATCTGCTGCATACCCGACTGAGCCCGCAGCAGGTGCGCCGGGTCATCGCCGCGATTTTGTATCTGTTGGCGATCCGGCTGCTCTGGAGCGTTTGGGGATGATTTTCCGCTAAAAAGGGAGAAACGGCACGACTTCTCCGGCTTCCACGCTTCCTCTGCTTGCGTCCAGCATCGCGAGGCCGTCGCACAGTGCCATGCTGAGGTAGTCGGAGGTCTGTTGGGAGGGGGCGTTTCTCAGATAGAGCGTGCCGCCTCGATTTTCGACGTGGACGCGGACGAGATCGACGCGCCCCTCTTTGGAGCGCAGCGTCTCTTCCGCGATAGCGAAAAGAGGGGCCTCTTCTCGTGCGCCTACGCTTTTCAAAAGCGCGGGCAGGAGGAAGAGCCGGGCGTTGACCAGCAGGGCCGAGGGGTAGCCGGGGAGTCCGAAAAAGAGCTTCTCTTCTCGGGTGGCGAAGATCAGGGGCCTTCCCGGGCGGATGTCGGTGGCGGTGAAATGGAGATCGAGATCGAGGGCTTGAACGATTCGCGCGGTGAAATCGTATTTGCCTTTCGATGCGCCTCCGCTGCTGAGGAGGATGTCGTTTTCGCGCAGGGCTTGTTCAAAGAGCGGCACCATGCGTTCGGGTTCGTCTTGGACGATGCCGTAGTAGCGCAGATCGGCCCAGGGTTCGAGCAAGCCTTGCAGGAGGTAGAGATTGCTGTTTCGCACCCCGGCTCGGTCGTGTTCCTCCCAGGCTTCGCGCACCTCGTCCCCGCTGACGACGAGGCCGATGCGGGGTCGGCTGCGTACGGGGATGCGGTAGTGTCCCAGGTGGGCAAGCAACGCGACCTTTCGCGCATCGAGGAGCGTGCCGGCTTCTATCGCCCTCTCCCCCCGTGCGATTTCGCTGCCGGCGGGGTTGATGAGGCTGCCTTTGGGGGGAAGCGCATGCAAGATCACCTCGTCTCCCTCCCTCGACGTATCCTCGATGCGCACGGCGGTGTCGGCCCCCTCGGGGACGACGGCCCCGGTCATCGTAAAGACCGCTTCGCCCGCTCCGACCTTTCGCGTGGCGGCGACGCCCGCACGACTCTCGTCCACGATGCGAAGCCGCGCGCCGGGAGCGTCGATGGAATCTCTGCGGAAGGTGTAGCCGTCGATGGCGCATTTGTCGGCGTCGGGAAGGTCGAAGCGCGCATGCATATCGCGGGCGAGAACCCGTCCGAGGGCATTTTCGAGCGTGACGTATTCGACGGCGCGTTCGCTCGATGCGTCGAGGATCGTCTTCAGGGCTTCGCGGTAGTTTCGTTTCATCGGATCTCCTTGATCGCTTGCAGCAAGCCTCCGTGGGCGCGTCGGATCACCTCTCGCTTTTGGATACGCTCTCCCAGGAGGAGCCGGGGGAGCCAGAGATCCAGCGCCGTCCACCGGAAATAGATCGCCGCGGCGGGCACGGCGACGACGGGTGTCTCTTCGACCCATCCGAGGGTGAGCATGTTGCCCGGCTGGATCGGATTGCCCCGGATGAAGCCTTCGACTCCGGCGTTTTTGAGGGCTTTGTAGGTGACGTCGTCGGGATCGACGGAGGTGCCTCCCGTGAGGACCACCAGGTCATAACGCCCGACAAATTCGCGGATCTTTTCCCGGATCGTCTCTTCCCGGTCGGGGAGGATGATCTTCTCTTCGATTTCGCAGGAGAGTTCTTGGAGCTTGGGGCGGAGCTTGTCGTAAAATTTGTCCTTGATCCTGCCGTGGTAAACCTCGTCTCCGGTGATGATGAGTCCCGCTTTTCGGGGACGGAAAGGAACGACGCGCACGATTCCCCCCGCGGCGATGCGTTCGGCCTCTTCGATCTCTTCGCGGGGGGCGGTCAAAGAGATGATCCGCACGGCGGCGAGCTTGTCTCCGGGACGGACGACGCTATGGGTGTAGATCGTGGGGCAGGAGGGCTCTCCGACGGAGTTGAAGGCTTCGAGCTTTTCGAGGTCGATTTCGCATACGCCGTGGGCGGTGGCGCGGATGTCGATCTTGCCCTCTTTGGGTTCGTCGCCTGCGGCGGTATGCTCTCCGGCGACGGCCCGACTGAGCCGTTTCGCGGCATCGTCTTCATGGATTTCGTCGGCGGAGAGTTCGAAGACGTAGATACGGTTTTTGCCCACGTCTTTGAGCCGATCCACGTCTTCGGGCCGGATGACGTGCCCCTTTTTGAAGATGCGCCCCTTGAATCCCTTTTCCGGATCGACGGCGGTGATGTCGTGAAGCAGGATCTCTCCCACGGC
>CAYUXG010000061.1:0-5891 GCA_964448735.1 uncultured Nitratifractor sp.
CAATTGGAAAAAAAGAAGGAGGAATGCGATGAAACACCAATATCTGAAAGAACATCCCGACGAAAAAGGGTATTTCGGAGAATATGGAGGCGCCTTTCTGCCCCCGCAGCTGGTGGACGAGTTCGAGCGGATCACCGAAACCTATCTCAAGCTGCGAAAGTCCCATGATTTTCTCAACGAATTGCGCCGCATCCGTCGCCACTATCAGGGACGCCCGACTCCGGTCTATCACGCCAAACGCCTGAGCGAAGCCGTGGGAGGCGCGCAGATCTACTTCAAACGCGAAGACCTCAACCACACCGGCGCCCACAAGCTCAACCACTGCATGGCCGAAGCGCTGGTCGCCAAAAGCATGGGCAAAACCAAACTCATCGCCGAGACGGGAGCCGGCCAGCACGGCGTCGCCCTGGCCACCGCCGCCGCCCACTTCGGCCTGGAATGCGAAATCCATATGGGAGAGGTCGATATCGAAAAGGAGCATCCCAACGTGGTGCGGATGAAGATCCTGGGAGCCCAGGTCGTCCCCGCCACCCACGGGCTCAAAACCCTCAAAGAGGCGGTGGACTCCGCCTTTGAATCCTACGTTTCCCAGCTCGACAGCGCCATGTATGCCATCGGCTCCGTCGTGGGTCCCCACCCCTTCCCGATGATGGTGCGCGACTTTCAAAGCATCGTCGGCATCGAAGCGAGAGAGCAGTTCGAAGAGATCGTCGGCGAGCTTCCCGACCATGTGGTCGCCTGCGTCGGAGGCGGCTCCAACGCCATGGGAATCTTCAGCGGATTCATCGACGATCCGGTGGAGCTCTACGCGGTCGAACCCCTGGGCAAAAGCACCCGGCTCGGCGATCATGCGGCGACCCTGGAGTACGGCAAAGAGGGGGTGCTCCACGGCTTCAAATCGATCCTCCTGCAGACCGAGGAGGGAGAGCCCGCCCCCGTGCACTCCATCGCCAGCGGGCTCGACTATCCCGGCGTCGGGCCGGAGCAGGCTTATCTCCATGACATCGGCAGAGTTCACGTCCGAGGAGCCACCGACGAAGAGACCGTCGACGCCTTCTTCGCCATCAGCCAGTACGAGGGGATCATCCCGGCACTCGAGAGTGCCCATGCCATCGCCTACGCAATGAAGCTGGCCCGCGAAAAGCCCCACGATTCAATCCTGGTCAACCTCTCGGGACGGGGCGACAAAGATATCGATTATGTCGTCGACACCTTCGGCGTGCGGGAGTGGTCCCCGGAGAAACTTTCACGCTCTTAACGGTGGGCCACCGTGTTGAACGAATCCCTCAAGCGTCTCCCCAGGGCTCGATCCACCCGTTTGATAATGCGGTCGAGATTGTCATAAACTACCGTATCGAGCGGGACAAAGCCCTTCACCTCTTCTCCCAATGTACGCAAAACTTTCGGATTGTTCATCTGGAAGAGGGCCGTACGGATTTTTTGCTTGAACTCCGGTTCGATCGATCGGCGAGCTACAACGACGGCTTTCCCCGCGGTGTCGCTGTGAACCAAGATTTTGAGAAAACGTCGATAGAGATGAAAAACGTGACGATCGACGACTCCCGCATCGTACGCACCCATAATGACGTTTTTCGCTACCGTATCGCTTCTGCCTAAAAAATCGGCACGTTCCAAACGCCGAGCCACCCCTTCTCGTTCAAGAAGATCATAAGGAAGATAGAAGGTAAAAAGATCTCCTCTGGAACCGAACGCAAAACGTTTACCCCTCAACTGGGAGAGTTTCGTAATCGTACTCTCTTTTCGTAGGACGATGATACTTTGCGATCGAGAAAGGAGATCTTTTTCATCGACTTGCGCGATCACCGAGAGATCCTTCGCATCTCTCTCTTTTAAATGGATATAGGTGACAGGGTCGATCCATGCCAAATCCACTTTGGCATGCATGAACGCGGCGATCAATTCGTCGGCACTGCGAAAATCCTGCAATTCGAAAGACTGCTTGCTCGATCTGGAGAGATATTTCAGCAAAGGGAGGAAACGTTCCCGAACACTACCCGAGTCACCTTGACAAACGACTCCGAAACGATAGTCCCGCCCATCCGAAATCGAGAATAGAAGGAGCAAGCAAATCCATATGATCGCTACCTTTTTCATCCTCCCCTCCTTTCCTTTAGAGCATATTAAACATCAAAGTATTATAACCAGAAATATAAGAAGCTAAGAATAGGAACCGGTTCTGCTAAAATACAAAAAATCGAAGGAGGATTGCGCATGATCCATGCGAAAGGGATGTTCCGAGGATTTGGACGCTATCTCAGCATCGTTCTTTTCATCTTCATTGCAAGCGCAGCTTTGATGAAATGGGCGGAATCTTCGCATCTGCACAAGATCGTCCAGGAAGATCTTCGCCGATCCCGCTTGGATTTTCAATCGGCACAACGTATTTTCGATCTCCTTTCGCAAAATTTTTACAATGAGCACAACGAGCATTTGGCCCGCATGCTCTATCTGGCTTCTCGCGACTCCTCTTCCCTCACCCGCCAAGAAGAAATTCGCCGACGGCTTCTCGATCGTTACGCATCACTGTTTCACCATGAAGCTTTGTACGGTCTCGTCCAGTTTCAACTGCACACGTCCCGAGGACATAGCTTCTTACGTTTCAGCCGAAGCGATTTCTACGGTGACGACCTAGCCTCCATTCGTCCCTCTCTCCGCATCGTCGCCAAAAAATTCCTCGCACTGAAAGGATTTGAAGTCGGTCGGCTCTTTGTGGGTCTTCGATACATCTATCCGCTCTTTTATCATGGAGAGTACGTCGGGAGCTACGAATGGGTTTGGGATCCTCAAGCACTTCTCAAAGAGATTCGGCGAATTTACGGAAGCGATAATGCAATGATATGGAACGCCACCGCCTTTCGCGACAAACTCGACCGAAAGGCTCTACACGCCCACTACGGCACGTTAGAAAACTGTCCCGCATATCTTTATAGGTTGGACGGTCTCTCTCTTGGTAGGGCCCAAAATTCACGATGGCTTCAATCCCTGCAAAAGGATCCTTCCCTCTGCAGGGATTTGCATCAGAACAAAGAATTCGCACGAACGATGAAACTTCAAGAAGGAGATCTCTTACTCGTTTCCTTCTTGCCGATTCGCGACATTTCGGGAAAGCCCCTCGGCTATTTTCTCTCTTTTCGAAAGGATCCCCGTCTCTTAGAGACCTCTTCGATCTTTGAAACCGGACTTCTGCTCTTGTCGATTGTCATGCTCATTATCTTGGCTCTCCTTTACAAAGCCTACCTCGATCGAGTCTTCATTCGTACCGTGCTCGATTCTCAAAAAGATTTGATTCTCCTTACTGACGGAAAGCGACCGCTCGATGCGAATCAAGCCTTTTTCGACTTTTTCGACGTAGCCAACATCGAGGAATTCCTCCGAACCCATCACTGCATCGAGAGGCTCTTTTTGCCGCAAAAAGGATTTTATTCCAAAAAAATTTACGGCGAAGGAAACTGGCTGCTCTCTATCCTACGCCGTAAAAAAGAGGAGCCACGCGTCGTCATATTCGATCCCAAAAGCAAAGAAAAACGGATCTTTTTACTCTCGTTGAACCGGGTAAAAAAGAGTCCTCTTTTCGTGGTCTCCTTCCGCGATGTCACCGATCTGGAAGAGGAGAAAAGGCACTTCGAGATCGAAGCCCTCTACGACCATTTGACCAAGGTCTACAACAAGCGGGCCTTCGAACGCTATTTGGCGGAAAGAATCCGGGATCTACGATACTACCGTCATAGCGATACGACACTGATCATGTTCGACCTGGATAATTTCAAAACAATTAACGATACCTACGGACACAAGAAAGGCGACGAGGTACTCCGGGAATTGACCGCTCTCGTACAACGCCATATCCGCCGCAGCGATTTCCTAGCTCGCTGGGGCGGCGACGAATTTATGATCGTGATGGAGGGAGTCACCGCGAAAGAGGCGGAATCGGTGACCGAAAAACTTCGTCAAGATATCATTCGTCACACTTTCTCCGATCTACTTCTCTCCGTCTCCTGCAGTTTCGGTATCACCCAGCTACGAGCCTCCGACAGTGTCGAAGAGGCTTTGAACAGGGTCGACACCCTCCTCTACCGGGCAAAAAAAGGAGGTAAGAACCGCATCGCCATCGATCACGAAGAAGAGGATAAAAAATCCTCTTTCAAAAATGATGACTGACGCAGGGAAAGCGGAAGGAGTTGGAAGCCACTTCGGCAAAGACGGTTAAAGGCAGGGAGAGAGAAGCGGCAATCTCTTCAACTGCGCTCCGACGGTCGGGGGAGAAAGCGACCAGCATTTCGTACTCTTCGCCGCTTCGACCGATCTCTTCGGGAATCTTCGTAAGCAACCGCAAGCCCCTACCGTTGAGATCGAGCAGCTTGTTCGTATCGCAGTAGAGACCGTCGGAGATATCCATTCCCGCCCGCAGCAAGGAGCGCGCCTTTCGGATAAACTCCCGCCGTAGCACCGGCTCGAAAAAACGTGAATCCTCGGCGATCTTCTCCCCTGCTTCCAATCTCTTCAGATCCCGAAGGCTCTCTCCGAGCGTCCCGGTGTAGGCCAACAGATCCCCCTCTTGCACCCCCCGACGCAGCAAAGGCTCTTCTGCATGGGAGATCAGGGTGATCCCCAAATGCAGTCTCTCGCCGCCGACCGTATCGCCCCCGACGATTTCGCAGCCATACTCCACTGCCGTCTCCTCCAGCCCCCGACTCAGCTCCCGGATCTCCTCCCCATCCATCACCCGAGGAATCGAAACCATCACCAGCGCATACTCCGGATCGGCATTCATCGCCACCGCATCGGAGAGATTGACCAGCATCGCTTTGCGGCCGATGCGGTAGGGGCTCATCCATTCACGCCGGAAATGGGTCCCTTCGCAGAAAGCATCCGCACTGTAGACCTTCTTTCCGATCACCGCACCGTCATCTCCGATCTTCTGCGAATGCATCTGCGCAATGAAAAAGGCCTCTTTGTCCATCCCGTAAAATTCCTTTCTTAACGTAGCGATTGTATCATACTTCAAAAAAGCGGGAGAGCAATATGATATTTGAAAATATAGGACAACTGGAGGAGCTTTCTCTCCGGCAGAGAGAAGAGCGAATTCTTCAACCGCCTCGAAAAGCTCCTCCCCCACCCCACAAGCGTCACCGCTCCAATATGATGCTCAACCCCCTCAACCTCAAACACCTCAATCGCTTGGATGAGACGGAAGCCGACGTCGTCACCCTCAACCTAGAAGACGCGATCGCCCCCTCCAGAAAGCGTGAAGCCCTGATCAACATCGCTCTCTTTCTCAGCCGCATGAGCCGGAGAAACTCCCGTATCGTCGTACGGGTCAACCCCCTGGAAGAGGGAGGAGCGGAGGAGATCCGTTTCCTCGCGCCCTATTCGATCGATGCGATCCGCATCCCCAAGGTCCGCAGCCAATCCGAGATCGAAGCGGCGTTGGAACTCCTGAGTGAAGATCGGGAACTGCATATCTCCCTGGAGACCAAAGAGGCTTTTCGGGATCTATCCGGCTGGGGTAGAATCGACCCCCGTTTCACCGCCGCCAATCTGGGCATCCTCGACCTGCTGGCCGATCTGGGACTTCCCCAGCGGCTCGTCACCGACGGCCCCGGAAACCCCACTGCCGAAGCGATCCTCACCCGCTTTCTCCTCGATGCCCGTATCGCCGGACTCCTACCCGTATCCTTCATGTACCAGGACTATCGAGACACCGAAGGTTTCCGCCGCTGGTGTCAGCGGGAAAAGGAGATGGGCTTCACCTCCAAAGCCTGCATGGGCCCCGCCCAGGTCGCCATTGCCCACGAAATCTTCGGCCCCGATCCCGGAGAGCTCCGCCGCGCCCGGGAGATCAAGGAGGCTTTCGAAGCTTCCTCTCGCGA
>CAYUXG010000062.1:0-5822 GCA_964448735.1 uncultured Nitratifractor sp.
AGAAAGCGTTGCCCTGCAACGCCTACCTCAACTCTTCACTCTTCGTTCTTCACTCTTCACTTCGAAAGGCTGCAAGCCTTTCGAGCGCTTCTCTCATCGGCTCTTCATCGTAGACCAGAGCCAGGCGCACATACCCCTCGCCCATGCCCTCTCGGCCCAGGAAGGATCCGGGGAGGACCTTCAGATTATAGCGTCGATAGAGCTCTTTGGTAAAGGCCAGCTCGTCGCCCACCTCCATCCAGATGTAGAAGGTCGCTTCGGGGGGCTCCGCTGCGAGGATCTGCCTGGCCAGCTCGAAGTTGCGCCGGTATTTGGAGCGAAACTCCTCCACGTGCGCATCGTCGCTCCAAGCCGCCGCGGCGGCATGCTGCAGCGGCAGAGGCGAGGCGCATCCCACGTAGGTGCGGTAGCGCAGATACTCCCTCAAAATCGCCGCATCCCCCGCGATGAAGCCGCTGCGAAGCCCCGGTGCGCTAGAGCGTTTGGAGGCGGAGTTGATCGCCAGGATATTGCGAAACGCATCGTTGCCCTCGGCCAGGCTCGCCTCCAGGATCGAAGGGACGGGCTCGTGCAGATACAAATCGATGTAGCACTCGTCGCTCAGCAGCACGAAATCGTGTTCCAGCGCCAAGCGCACCCAACGACGAAGCTCCTCCATCGGCATCACCGAAGCGGTGGGGTTGTTGGGGGAGTTGAGGATCACCAGGTCACAGCTACTTAACTGTGCTTCATCGATCGGGGGCAAAAAACCGTTTTGAGGCGTCAGGTTCAGATGCACGATCCGTGCGCCGGAGGCGATCGCCGCACCTTCGTAAATCTGATAGAAGGGATTGGGAAAGGCCATCGTCGCATCGGCTTTGTCGTGAAGCAGAAACTGGGGGAAGTTGAAAAGCAGCTCCCTCGTGCCGAAGGTCGGCAGCAGCTGTTCCGAAGAGAGATTCACGCCGAAACGCCGCTGCACATAGCCCCGCATCGCCGCTTTGAGCTCCTCTTCCCCGGCGGTTTTGGGGTATTTGTTCAGCAGCGGCGCCGCCTCGACGAGCGCCTTTTGGATAAAGTCGGGAGTCTCGAACTGAGGCTCTCCGATCGTCAGGCTCAGGGGACGGTAGCGCCCGTCGGGTTCGATCCCCTCCAGCAGCTGCGTCAGCTTCTCGAAAGGGTAGGTTTGGAAAGTCATTTTCACTCCTTGGTTGACGGGAAAAGCTCGAAGCGTCGAATTTCTATCGAAGCGACGCCGATCGACTCTTTTCACTTTTCGTTTTTTCACTCTTCACTTCAAGAGCAAGCGACGATCCTCACTTGCTCTTGACGATCCACTCCAGAATCTGATTCTCCAGAAGCGATCCCTTCCAGCGTTCGGGACCGTTGTAGAGGATCACGACGGTGTAGAGCCGGCCGGAGCGTCCCTTGACGTATCCGGCGATATTCTTGGCGTTTTTGAGGGTGCCGGTCTTCATCCAGGCACGTTTGCGCACGGGAGTATTGCGAAAGCGGCGTTTGATGGTGCCGTCCACCCCGGCGATGGCCAGCATCTTCATCCACTCCCATCCGTAGCTCTTGTAGGCATCCTGCAAAAGCCGATAGAGCGTCGATGCATCGGTGCGGGAACTACGGGAGAGGCCGCATCCATTGTCCAAAATCGTCCGGCCGTCGAGAATCCCCCGGGCGCCCAAGATCTCTTCGACCGCTTTGCGTCCCTTGGCGATCGTAGCGGGAGGGCCGAAGCGTTTGGCCCCGAGCAGGAGAAAGATATGCCGGGCGTAGAGATTGTTGCTGTTTTTGATCGTCTTGGCCAGGATTTTGCTCAAAGGACGGGAGTAGTGGGTGATCAGGGGGCGTGCCCCTTCGGGGAGCGGAGCTAGCTTCAGCCCGCCGCCGAACTGCACCCCCTGCCGGAGCATTTCACTGCGAAAGGCGTAGTAAAAAGCGTAGTAGGGGTGGCTCAGCACCTCTTTGATGATCCGGGGGCGGCAGTGGGTGGAGAGGGTGCCGGAGAGGTAGATCGTCGGCACTCCGTCGACCTGGCGGATCGTCACGCGGGGCCAGGAGTAGCGGCCCCGGCAGCTTTTGTTGGTGCTTTTGAGCTGATTGATGACCCGGTAGCTCGCATCGGGAGTCCGTTTGCGCACCACGGGCCTGCCCGAAGAGGGGTCGATCTCGATTTCACTGAGGTGGTCGTTGAACATGATCGTATCGGGCATGGCATTGTATTCGCTGTAGGGGTGATTGTCGAAGCCCGAACTGATCCGGTTGCCCACGCTGAAGAAGCTCCGGTCCACCAGGATATTGCCGGTGATTTTTCGGATGCCCATGCGTTTGAGGCGGCTGACGATCTTCGCCAGATCTTTGCTCGAGAGGGTGGGATCACCGTAGGCTTTGACGATCAGGTCTCCCTGGAGGATCCCGTTGTGAAGGCTCCCCCGGATATAAAAGCGCGTCGGCCAGCGAAAGTCCGCACCCAGCTCCCGCAGCGCCGCATAGGTGGTCAAGAGTTTGATCACCGAGGCGGGCCGACGGCTCTGATCTTCCCGGTCATTGGCCAGGATCCTTCCGCTGCGGGTCTCGGCGATGATGAGACTGACCTGGGAGGGAGCGATCTTGTCCTTTCGTAAAAATGCGTCGATCTCCGCCGGTAGCGCCGCCGCCAGCCAGAGGCTCCCCAGCAGAATCCATCCCAGAAGCAGACGCATCATGCCTCGACTCTCCGATCATACGCCGCTTTGAGGCGCTTCATCGCCTCCTCCAGAATCTCCCGGGAGGTTCCGACATTGAGCCGCATGAATCCCGAACCCGCTTCTCCGAAGGAGTGCCCAGGATTGAGCGCCAGCTTCGCTTCATGCAGAAAGAAACGCTCCAACTCTTCGTCGCTCATCCCCATCTCGCGGCAGTCGAGCCAGATGAGGAAGGTCGCCTCCACGGGCAACGGCCGAATCCGGGGCGTATGCTCCGCCATGAATGCGCGTACATAAGCGATGTTGCCCTCCAGATACTCCAGCGTCGCCTCCAGCCACGCTTCTCCTCCTCGGTACGCCGCCTCCAGGGCGACGATGCCGAAGAGATTGCCGTTGTCCAACCCCGCCCGCTCGTGGGCCAGGCGGTAGCGCCGGCGTAGGGAGTCGTCGGGAATGATGCAAAAGGAGGTGTTGAGCCCGGCGATGTTGAAAGTCTTGGAGGGGGCATGCAGCACCAGGCTGCGTTTGGCCATCCCCGGCAGAGCGCCGAAGGGAATGTGCCGGCGGGAGTAGACCAGATCGCTGTGAATCTCGTCGGAGACCACGATCAGGTCGTGACGTTCGGCGATCTCGGCGATACGCAGCAGCTCCCCTTCGCTCCAGGCCCGGGTGCTGGGGTTGTGGGGAGAGCAGAGCAGCAGCATCTTCGCCTCCTGCGCTTTGGCTTCCAAATCTTCGAAGTCGATGACGCATCCATCCTCCTCGACCTTCAGCCGGTTTTCCAGAAGCCTTCGCTTGTGCCGTTTGACGGCGGAGAAAAAGGGTGGGTAGATCGGTGTCTGGATGATGATCCCGTCGCCGGGCTCGCTGTAGGCTTCCACCGCCAGGTTCATGGCGACGACCACGCCGTGCTCGGGCACGATCCACTCCCGGGAAATCTCCCAGCCGAAGCGGCGGCGATACCAATCGATGATCCCTTCGTAAAACGAATCCTCATAGAGGGTATAGCCGTAGACCGGATGCTGTGCGCGGCGACGGATTGCCTCCTGCACCGCCTCGGGAGCGGCAAAATCCGCATCGGCCACCCAGAGCGGGAGGGCATCGGGGACGCCGAAGCGCTGCGCCAGCGCATCCCATTTGGAACAGGCCGTCCCCCGGCGATCGACGAAGCGGGGGATCTCTCGTTCAGATGCGTTCACGGCAACTCCTTTTAAAGCAAAAAAAGAAAAGTTTTCTCAAGATGCAAATTCATCCCAAAACTCTTCACTTTTCACTCTTCGTTCTTCACTTCTAAACGAAACCGGGTTTCGTTTAGAGCGTTCCCTGCTCATACATCGCTCGGAGTTTTTCTTTCTCTTTCTCCCGCTTGCGTTTCTCCGCCTCTTTGGCCCGATAACTCTTGACGTCGAAGCCCAACCACATCAGCAGCGGCGACGCGATGAAGATCGAGGAGTAGGTTCCCACGATGATCCCCACGACCATCGTGAAAGCGAAGCCGTGAATGATCTCCCCGCCGAAGAGGAAGAGGGTCAAAACCACGAAGAAGGTGGTCAGCGACGTCAAAACCGTCCGTGAAAGGGTCCGGGTGATCGATTCGTTGATGATTCCCGCCAGATCGGGGTTCTTGATCTTTCGCAATCCTTCGCGGATCCGGTCGAAGACGATGATCGTATCGTTGAGGGAGTATCCCAACAGCGTCAAGAGCGCCGCGAGGATGTCGAGGTTGACCTCCACGCCGAAAAGGACGATCGCCCCCATGGCGATGCTCACGTCATGCACCAGCGCCGCCACGGAAGCCAGAGCGAAGCGCCACTCGAAGCGCACGGAGACGTAGATCAAGATCCCGATGATCGAGAGGACCATCGCCATCAATCCCTTCTCCTTGAGTTCGCTACCGATGGCGGGACCGACCATATCGACCCGGCGCACTTCGAATTTGCCCGTATCCTTGAGCAGGGAGCGGATCCGGTCTCCCATATCCTTGCCCACGGTTTTGGAGCTGCTCTTGGTGCGGATGATCACCTCCCGGTCGTTGCCGAAGAAGGTGACGGTGGCATCTTGGAACTCCTTGTTCTTCGTCAAATCCTCTCGGATCTTTTGAAGCGGAGCTTTTTGGGTATCGTCGTAACGAAGCTGAATCAGCGTCCCTCCGGCGAAGTCGATCCCGTAATTGAAACCTTTGGTGAAGATCAATCCCCAGGAGAGGAGCACCAGCGTCAGGGAGAGCAGGCCGAAGCGTCGGCTCGCACCCATGAAGTTGATCGGTCGGTCATATTTGAAAAGTTCCACAAACGCTCCTTAGGCTTTGATCCCGAACCAGAGGTTCAGCTTTTGGCGGGTGATTTTGGGCATCAGCATCTGATAGATCCCGTGGGTGCCGAGAATCGCGGTGAGCATCGAAGCGAGGATTCCGATACTCATCGTAATCGCAAAGCCTTTGATGGGGCCCGTCCCGTAGGCGTAAAGCACCACGGCAGAGATCAGCGTCGTGACGTTGGCATCCCAGATCGCCGTAAAGGCGTTGGAATAGCCCTCTTCGATCGCTTTGGGGATCGAGGCTCCCTCTCGGAGAAGTTCCCGGATCCGTTCGTTGATGATGACGTTGGCATCCACCGCCATCCCCACGGTCAGGACGATTCCCGCCATCCCCGGAAGGGTCAGGGTCGCCCCAAACAGCGCCATCACCGCAAGAATCAAGAAGAGGTTCGCCACCAACGCCACATCGGCGACCACTCCGGCGATGCCGTAGTAGAGCACCATGAAGACCACGACGAGGACAAAGCCCAGCACAAGAGCGATGGTGCTTTGGCGGATACTGTCGGCTCCCAGGCTCGGGCCCACGCTACGCTTCTCCATGACGTAGACCGGAGCGAGCAGGGCCCCCGATCGCAGGGCGATCGCCACGTCGTTGGCTTCGTTGAGAGTGAAGCCTCCCGAGATCTGCCCCTGCCCTCCGCCGATACGCTCCCGAATCACGGGGGCGGAGTAGACTTTGTTATCCAGGACGATCGCCATACGTTTCCCCACGCTCTTGCCGGAGAAGTCGCCGAAGATCTTGGCTCCTTCGCCGTTGAGCTTGAAGTTGATCACCGGTTGGTTGTTCCGGTCGAAACCGACTTTGGCGTCGGTGAGCATGGAGCCGTCGAGGAT
>CAYUXG010000063.1:0-5742 GCA_964448735.1 uncultured Nitratifractor sp.
CCGCCCTGGCCCTTGTTCATGCTTTCGTAGACGGCGTTGACGTAAGCGCTGCGCTGTTCGCAGCCAAGGAGCTTCTCGCAGCCGAGGCAGCTGGAGACTCCATGCTCCTTCTGACACTCTTTCAGGCGTGCCAACTGCTCCTCCAGACGCTGCTGCCAGCGGTCGTCGGCAGGGCTTTGGGTTTGACTCACCGGGCGACTCCGTAGGCCTCTTTGAGCTTCTCGATCTCGTAGTTGGAGCCGAAGAAGCAGGGGGTGGTGTCGTGGGGATGCTCGGGAGTGAGCTCCAGCAGTCTGCGGCCCTCTTCGTTGATCGCCTGACCTCCGGCGCCTTCAAAAATGAGAGCGAAGGGGAGGGCTTCGAAGAGCATACGCAGCTTGCCTTTGGGGCGATCCTGGGCTCCGGGGTAGCTGAAGAGTCCGCCGCCTTTGAGGAGGATCTGATGGAGGTCGGGGACCATGCCGCCGCTGTAGCGCAGGCGGTATCCTTCGGCGAAGAGAGAATCGATGAAGGCTTTGTGGGTCGGGCTCCAGTACATCTGGGTGCCGCCGGGGGCGTTGAGTTTGCCCTTTTCGTTGAGCTCGACGGGAGTGCGGCCGCTAAAGAGCCCCCGGGCTCCGCTGCGGTAGTGGCGCGGGCGATGGCCCCGGACGGCGATGACCAGCTCCAGTCGGGGACCGTAGACGATGTAGGCTGCGCCCCGCAGGCCGTTGCCGCTGAGATCGTTCGCATCGTAGATGCCGAAGATGGAGCCGACGGAGAGGTTGACGTCCACGATGCTGGAGCCGTCGAGGGGGTCGTAGCAGATGATGTATTTGCCGTTTTCATTGACCTCCATGATCTCCTCTTTCTCTTCGCTGATGATCGCTTTGACCAGCGGGAGATTGCGCAGACGATGCTCGATGAGGCTGTCCGCCGCCAGGTCGAGCTTGAGCTGTTCGTCTCCTGTGGCGTTCTGGTTTTCGCTGTAACCCAGGTCTTCGTTTTTGATCGCTTTGTCGATGTCGAGGGCGATGTTTTTGAGTTTGTTGAATATGGTGAGCATGGTTCAGGTTCCTTTCATTTCAGGGGGAGTGCATGGGCGTCGATCCAGCGGATCACGGCGTCGGTATCGTTCAGGTCCAGGATCTCGATCCCTTCGGGGAGTTCGTCGTGTTTCAGATCGACCGTCTCGTCGACGGCCACCGCCTGGAGCACCCCCAGATACTCCGGGTCGATCCGGCCCCGAAAGACGCCGAGGCGGGGGAGGGGGAGGGTTTTAAGCCCCTCCACCATCATCAGGTCGAAGTCGCCGAAGAGATCGGCGATCTCTTCGATGCTACGAGGGCGATGGGAGAAGCAGCTCGTCCGCGTCGGTGAAACGACGGCGACGTCGGCTCCCGTTTTGAAGAAACGGTCGCTGTCTTTTCCCTCCCGGTCGAAACGGGCTTTGTCGGAGGGGTCGTGTTTGACGACGACGACCTTTCGGCTGCCGACAAGCTTTTGGGCGATCTTTTCGATCAGGGTGGTTTTGCCGCTGCCGGAGGGTCCGGTAAAGGCGATCGCTTTGCGTTGCATCGATTCTCCAAAAGGTAAGTCAAATAGATTTTAGTCAAACTTAGCTGAATCGGGAAGAAATCGGGGGATATGCTACAATCTTTTCCAAACTATGCGAGGAGTCGGGGCAAGATGAAGGAGAGCAAGGAGTCGATTCTGTCAATGGTCATTGGTGCACTGCTTTTCGTGCTGCTGATGCAGGGATGCAGCCAAAAAGATGAAGCACTTTTTCAAAAAGTGGAGAAGAACGCTCCACTCTTGAGCACACTTCAGCATACCCAGAAGGCGATCTTTCATCAGGGAGACGAAAACGAAACGGTCCTGCTCGTGACCTATCTTCCCGATAAAGAGCGAAAGAGCGAAGCATTCATCGTCGCGGGAACGCCCGATACGAAGGTCACCCCCGAACTTCTCAAGACCATCACCGTAGGAGGGGAAAAGATCCTTTCCGTTAAAAAAGTTAGTCGAAATTCCCTCCCCGCCCCGATCCGAAAGCATACCCCCTCGTGGTTTGTCACCTATCGCCTCGAGGCTCCACCGCTTGCCGCGAAGAAATTTCCCATGCTGATCACGCTCGACGGGGAGAGTCGCACGCTCTACTTCTACAAAGGGCCCAAATACCTCATCGACCGTGTACCCTACAAGAGTTTCTAAGAGCGCTTTCGACACCCTGAGGCTATTTGGATAAAATAGCGGCACAAGATACGGTGCATACCGAAAATAAGTCTATTATAGAAGGATAAAAAGATGAAAGTACTCCTGATCAAAGATGTCAAAAACGTCGGCAAAGCCGGAGAGATCAAAGAGGTTAAAGACGGCTACGGCCGGAACTTCCTGGTCGCCAAAGGCTTGGCCAAAGTCGCCACTCCCCAGGTCGTGGAGGAGTGGAAAGCTGAGCAGGCACGCCGCGCCGCGGAAGAGGCGGCCGAAATCGAACGTCTGAGCGAAGCCAAGAAGAAGATCGAATCGGCCCAAATCCGCATCGAAAAACCGGCCGCTCCCATCGGCATCCGCGGATCGGTCACCCACGACGACATCGCCAAAGCGATCCGGGAGCAGCTGGGCGTGGAGATCGACAAGAAGCAGGTCGATCACAAAAAAGCGATCAAATCCGAGGGTTTGCACAACGTCGACCTCAAACTCGGACACGGCATCCACGCCGTCGCCAAGATCGACGTGGTCGCCGTCGAGAGCTGAGGCACCGGGAATGTTTGAAGCCACAACCATCCTCGCCTACCGGGGCGAAAACCACGCCGTCATCGGCGGCGACGGGCAAGTCACCTTCGGCGATACGGTACTCAAGGGCAACGCCACCAAGATCCGCACCCTCTACGAAGGAAAGATCCTGGCCGGTTTCGCAGGCAGCACCGCGGATGCGTTCACCCTCTTTGATATGTTTGAAGGGATCCTCAAAGAGAAGCGCGGGGACCTGCTCAAATCGGTGATCGAATTCTCCAAGCAGTGGAGACGGGACAAGCATCTACGGCAACTCGAAGCGATGATGCTGGTGCTGGATAGGGAGCATATCTTCATCCTCAGCGGCACCGGCGACGTGGTCGAGCCCGAGGACGGGCGTCTCGCCGCCATCGGCAGCGGGGGCAACTTCGCCCTCTCCGCGGCCCGGGCCCTGGCGCGACATGCCGAACTCGACGCGGCCAAACTGGTCAAAGAGAGCCTGCTAATCGCCGGAGAACTCTGCATCTACACCAACACCAACATCAAAATCCTGGAGCTCAAATCGTGAACGCGGAACGCAACATGACCCCCGCCGAAATCGTCGCCTATCTCGACCGCTACGTCATCGGCCAGCAGGAAGCCAAAAAGACCATCGCCGTCGCCCTGCGCAACCGATGGCGCCGAATGCAGCTCGAGGAGGAGATGCAGCGGGAAGTGATCCCCAAAAACATCCTCATGATCGGAAGCACCGGCGTGGGCAAGACCGAGATCTCCCGCCGATTGGCGCGGATGATGAAGCTGCCTTTCATCAAGGTCGAAGCGAGCAAATTCACCGAAGTGGGCTTCGTGGGCCGGGACGTGGAGTCGATCATCCGGGATTTGGCGCTGACTGCCATGCAACTGGTGCGCGAAGAGGAGAACGAGCGCAACAAAGAGAAGATCGAAGCCTACGTGGAGAACAAGATCATCGAAAAGATCCTGCCGCCGCTGCCCGACGGAGCCAGCGAAGAGAAGAAAAGAGATTACGAAGCCTCCTTCGCCCGGATGCAAAAGCGCCTGGAGGCTGGAGAGCTCGATCATCTCAAGATCGAAGTGGAGATGCCGCCGCCGAGCGTCGATCTCTCTTCGCAGGGCAATGTCCCTCCCGAGATGGCCAACGTGCAGGAGTCGATCATCAAAGTCCTGGGCGGCCTGGGCAAGAAGGGCAAGAAGAAAGAGGTCACCGTCAAGGAGGCGCGCAAAATCCTCGCCGCCGAAGCGAGCGACGAACTGCTGGATGAAGAGAAGCTCAAAAGCGCCGCACTGCACAAGGTGGAGCAGGGGGGCATCGTCTTTCTCGACGAGATCGACAAGATCGCCGTCCCTTCCAACGCGACGAGCCGCCAGGATCCGAGCAAAGAGGGGGTCCAGCGCGATCTGCTGCCGATCGTGGAGGGCTCCACGGTGCCGACCAAGATCGGCCCGGTGCGCACCGACCACATCCTCTTCATCGCTGCGGGAGCCTTTCACCTGAGCAAACCCAGTGATCTGATCCCCGAGTTGCAGGGACGCTTTCCCCTGCGGGTGGAGCTGAACAGCCTGGACGAAGAGGCGCTCTACCGCATCCTCACCGAGCCCAAAAACTCCCTGATCCGCCAATACCAGGCCCTCCTGGCCGTGGAAAAGGTCACGCTGGAATTTACCGAAGAGGCGCTGCGCGCCATCGCCCGCTACTCCGCTCTGGCCAACGAAAAGACCGAAGATATCGGCGCGAGGAGGCTGCATACGGTGATGGAGCGGATCCTGGAAGACATCAGCTTCAGCGCCGACGAACGCCAAGGTGAAACGGTTGTCGTCGACGAAGATCTCATCGCGGAGAAACTCGAAGAGCTGGTCGAAAAAGAGGATCTCACACGCTACATCCTATGATCGAGAACCGATGAAACACGTCGCCGTCATCGGAGCGGGAGTCGCCGGATGCATGGCCGCGCTTTTCCTTCGCGAAAAAGGAGCCGACGTTCTCCTGATCGACCGAAGCACGGTCGCGGCCTCGGGCGGAAGCGGAGCGGCGGGGGCCTTCGTCTCGCCCAAGATCGGCAAAGGCGGCCCCCTCCAGCAGTTGACCAACGAAGCCTTCGCATTCGCCCAGCGATTCTATCGGGAGCGCTTCGGCGACGCCTTTCACGGCGGAGGCGTGCTTCGCATCCCCAAAGACGAGGCCGACGCGGAGAGATTCGAACTCTACGAACCCCACAATTACCGCCCCTATGAACGCTGGAGTGCCGAAGATGCGGCAAAAGCCGGCATTCGCAACGTCCCGGGGGGATTTTTCTTCCCCGAAGCGGGCGATGCGGATGCACAGGCGATCTGCAAAAGCATCGCCGAAGAGATCGGTCTGCATCCGATGGAGGTGCAACGGCTACGTTTCGACGGAAAGCAGTGGCAGATCGAAGGGGCCCAAGAGCATCTCGCCGCCGATGCCGTCGTCCTGGCCACCGGACACGAAAGCAATCTGCTCGATCTGCGCTACATGGGGATCAAAGGGCTCTGGGGAAGCCGGGGGGATTACGCCACCGAGGGGGAGTTTCCCGTCTCTTTTCACAAAGACTTTTCCCTCTCCTCCCGGCGCAACGGACGGGTCAAGCTCGGAGCGACCCACGTCAAAAATCCCGCTCCCTGCATCGCCTGCGACGGACGCCCCCTGGCCGCGCTGGAAGCCAAAGCCGCCGAGCTGGTCGATACCTCGGATTTTCGCCTTGTCGAAACCTTTTGCGGGATGCGCTCGGGAAGCCGGGACTTTTTCCCCCTCGCAGGCCCCGTTATCGACGTCCCCCGCATGCTCGCCGAATACCCCGCCGTCTGCCGGGGGGCCAGAGCCCCGCTCCTGCATCATCCGAATCTCTACATCCTCAACGGCCTGGGAGGGCGGGGCTTCGTCTTCGCCCCCCTCATGGCTCTTAGGCTTGCCGAATGGATCATGCGGCAGCGCCCGATCGATCCGCGCGTCCACCCCGACCGCCTCTTCTGGAAATGGGTCCGAAAGCACGGAGC